>NZ_JADNDC010000075.1:0-5863 GCF_015551645.1 Ruminococcus sp. D54t1_190329_F1 | reverse complement strand
TCAGTGGTATGAACTGGAAGCTTTCATTTTGGATAAAACCTATATAAAGAAGTTACAGGAACGAAATCCGGAATGTAAAGGTGCATTTTGCGGTTATGGAGTAGCAGTCAAGGATTTCAGAAATCTCATTATTGAATTTGATAGGAACAATACTTATATTCAGAGCGAAGGAATCAATCAGGATTTTGGTGTTTATGATTGTCCAGATGAACTGTTGAAGGAACATCATCAAGAAATTTCAGCCTTTAAAGCATTTGCTTATAGACATATTGGAAGACATCTCATGAATCGTAATGTCAGGAAGATTAGAGAACGATAGTTTTAAGCTTTTAGAATTAAATTTGGAGGGTAATATGGCAGACAAAATACAAAATGCCTATGAAACATCAAAAAATATATATGACGATGTTCTTACGCAAAGAAATATTTTCAGCAAACTGTATATTAAGTTATTTTGGAGTGGCACTGATGATAATGATATAGCACGAAAAGTTTTAGCATATGTTCCTGATGACTTTTCAGGAAATCTTCTTGATGTTCCGGTTGGAACTGCTGTATTTACGGAAAACAAATGGAGTTCGCTGAAAAATGCACATATTACTTGCCTTGATTACAGCATAGATATGCTTGATCAAGCCAGAAAAAGACTTGGCAGTCATGCACATATCAAATGTATTCAGGGTGATGTGGGGAATCTGCAAATGGAGAATGAATCTGTTGATACCGTTGTCAGTATGAATGGTTTTCATGCATTTCCTGACAAGCAAAAAGCATTTCATGAAATATGGCGTGTTTTGAAACCAGGCGGCAATTTCATTGCCTGTTTTTATATCAGGGGAAAATCGAAACGGACAGATTGGCTGGTAAAAAATATTCTTGCAAAGAAAGGGTGGTTTTCTCCACCGTTTCAGACGGAGAAAGAGCTGAGAGATATCCTTCAAAAACTATATAAAGAAATGGATATCCATGTTGACGGTTCTATGGTATATTTCCGTTGTGTGAAGTAATGCAATGATGCTGGATTTATAATAAAGTTTCAGATAATAAGTCTGGAACTTTATTTTTGTCTAAATGGATTATTGCCGTCCGTTCAGGTCTGGATAATGCTCGATTCTCATGTTAAGATAATAGAAAAGGTCAGATAAAACTAACACAAAGAAATACCACCAGTGGAAGCAGGAAAACGGCTGTCCGGTGGAGAAAAACAGCGCATTTCCATCGCAAGAGCGATTCTAAAAGATGCACCAATTATTATACTGGATGAAGCAACAGCCAGTGTAGACCCGGAAAATGAACATCTGATCCAGGCAGCTATATCGGAACTTACAAAAGAAAAAACCATAGTAACCATTGCACACAGACTGGTGACGATTGAACAGGCAGACCACCGATTTCTTCCAGTTCCAGTGCTTTTTCAATAACCGGTGTGAAATCTTTCTTCTCATCATCAATTTCACCATGAGTATAGATGTTGATTCCTTTTCCCTCTGTCTGTTCACATTGAAAATAAAACATTTTTTAATCCTCCGTTTATAGTATTTACCTTTTGTTTCTGCTAAAAGTATAGTATGATAAATACAACTTGTATGTTTGATTTCAAACAGGAGGAACGATTTTGGAAAAATATTTACCTATTCTAAGAAGTAGCCCATTTTTTAAAGGTCTTAATGATAACGAGATATTATCCATATTGCATTGTGTAAATGCAACAGTAATTTCAAAAGAACGGGATTCATCTATTTTCAGAGCAGGAGATTCTACCGAGTTAATGGGGCTTGCGGCGTCAGGCTGTGTTCTTGTTATTCAGGAAGACCTCTGGGGACATCGGAATATTCTGTCGAAATGTCATGCCGGAGATTTTTTTGGAGAACCATATGCAGCAAGACCGGGGGCTGTTTTGAATATCAGTGTGGTAGCTGATGAGGATTGTGAGATTATTTTTCTAAATGTCCAGAGGTTGCTGGTCACTTGTCCAACTGCATGTGAGCATCATCAGAAGTTGATCCGTAACCTGGTCAGTGTTCTGGCAAATAAGATACTGATCCTAAACGATAAGATTACACATGTTGGCAAACGAACAACAAGGGATAAACTATTGTCATATCTGTCGGCAGAATCCATCAGACATTCGTCGTTATCTTTTGATATTCCCTTTGATCGGCAGCAGTTGGCAGATTATCTTTGTATTGATCGTGCAGCAATGTCTACGGAGATATCAAAGTTACAAAAAGAAGGCTTTATAAAAACAAATCGAAATCATTTTGAGTTGATTGCTTGTAATGACACAGATTTACAAACTAACAAATGATGGTATAATTTTATTGTTGAACTGACAGAAAGGGTAGATATGAGAAAAGCAATCGTATATGCATCGGTGCATCATGGAAATACAGAAAAAATAGTAAAAAGCATAGCAGAAGAGTGTCAGGTAGATTTGATTGATGCAGTAAAACAGTCAGATGCAGATCTGAGCAGTTATGATATGATCGGGTTTGCATCAGGAATCTATTTTTCAAAGTTTCATCAGTCGATGTTGAAATTTGCTGAAAAGAATTTACCAGATGACAAAAAGGTCTTCCTGATCTGTACTTATGGTGGAAGTGCGAATTATAAATCCATAGAGCAGATTTTGAACAAAAAACATGCCAGCGTAGAGGGTAAATTTGGATGCAAAGGATACGATACATTTGGTCCGTTCAAACTGGTCGGAGGTATTGCAAAAGGACATCCAGATGATAAAGATATCCAATATGCAGTGGAATTTGTAAAAGACTTATAAACATGTAAAGAAGAGGAGCAGTAAAATGGAGGTTGCAAAACCAATCATTCGTAAAATAGATGATACACCTGAGTCATTAAAAATATTTGAAGAGGATTTATGCTCTTATTCGGATGAAAACGTACAGGAAATAATAACTTCGTATCCAACTGTATATATCCATAATTGGAAAGAATCTGATGAGTATGAGGTGTACATAGGAGAATCAAATAATGTGATTCAACGTACAAGACAGCATTATGAGACCGGACTTTATAATGCAAATTCCTGGCAAAACAGAATAACAGGAAAATCTGCGGCCTTGTATATTATCGGTCATGAACATTTTAACAAGTCTATGACATTAGATGTTGAAAATCGTTTGATGCATTATATGCTCAGTGTACCTAAGGTAAGAAAAGTTCATAATCTTCGAGGAAATCCACAGAATCATTATTATCCTATGGAGGAATTGGACAGGATTTTTTCAAAAATCTGGAGAGGCCTTCGGAAAGATAATAAAGATCTTTTTCCAACTGAAAGCATGATACATGATTCTGCAATCTTTAAAGCATCGCCATTACATAAGTTAACAAAGGAACAGTTACAGGCAAGAGATAAAATAATTGAACGTGTGAAAATGGCTTTATCCATAGGTGCTGCAGGTCAATTAATCTTTGTAGAAGGCGAAGCAGGAACTGGAAAAACAGTATTAAACAGCAGCACATTTTATGAAATATGTTGTCTGGCAGAGGAAAATGGTTTGGATGATCTGAGATGTAATCTGATCATTAATCATGATGAACAAATTACGGTATATGAGCAGATCGCTGAAAAATTAGGTTTAACAGATAAATATGGAGAAGTGGTTTCTAAACCAACACGATTTATAAATACACATTCTCCGAATAATCCAGTAGATATAGCTTTTGTTGATGAGGCTCATTTGCTTTGGACACAGGGTAAACAGTCATATTGTGGTGATAATCAGTTGCAGGATATAATTGAACGCGCCAGGGTAACAGTTGTTATGTTTGATGAGAATCAGATTCTAACAACGGAGCAATTTTGGGAGTCACAAATACTTGACAAATACAGAGAAGAAGCCAAGAAGAATAAGAATTATATTGTACTTAAAAACCAGTTAAGAATGCATGCAGGGAAAGAAATGTTAAACTGGATAGATGGATTTACAAAGAGAAAAGAGATACTTCCCTTGCCGAAACCTACTATTGACTATAGTATTCGAATCTTTTCTTCGCCAGAAAAACTGGATGAAGAAATATGTAAATTAGCAGACAAAGAGGAATCGTCGTTATCTCGTTTGATTGCAACATATGACTGGGAATATAATGCCAAAACCGATCCAACTGAACGTCTGAGTAAATACTGGGAAGTTCTTATCAATGGATGGCATAAGCCATGGAATAGAGAACTGGAATCTGAATTGTCTCCAAAACAAAAACGTTATAATAAGAAACTAGCGTGGGCAGAGCAGAAACAGACAATCGGAGAGGTAGGATCTACATTTACAATTCAAGGTTTTGATCTGAATTATGCAGGTGTAATTCTAGGTCCATCTGTAAAATATAAGGATGGAAGAATTGTCTTTGATCCAGATTCGAGTTGTAATACAAAAGCTGTCAGAAAACGTACCTTGTCAGATGGGACAAAGAAGAAATTTGGTGAAGAGTTGCTCCGGCATGAAGTAAGAGTCCTTATGACAAGAGGAGTCAATGGATTGTTTATTTATGCTTGTGATGAAGAATTGCGAAAAGCATTATTAGCTGCCGTAGAATAGAGAGGTATGAGGAATTGAATAAAGAAACAATAGATAGAATTAGAAAATTTTCAGAAGATAGAGACTGGGATCAGTTTCATGGACCGGCAAATCTTGCAAAATCAATTGTTATTGAAGCAGCAGAGCTTCTTGAGTGCTTTCAGTGGTGTGATGATAATTTCAATCTTCAACATGTGAAGGAAGAATTGGCAGATGTACTTATATATTCTCAAAATCTGTTGGATAAGTTGGGACTGGATGCAGATGAGATCGTAAATATGAAGATGGATCAGAATGAGGCAAAATATCCGGTAGAAAAAGCAAAAGGTAGTGCTGCAAAATATACGGAACTGTAACATCAAAGATAAAACAAGGGTGAATTGCTCAAACTGTAAGCTCACCACCCTTGCATATCATAGAAGAATCTTATTTACAGACTTTTTCTCACAGTCTCCAGATTGGATTTCTTCTCCTTCCAGGTATTTTGATTTTTGGATTCTTTACCATTTATCCAATCGTAAAATTATTTATCACAAGCTTTTTCAAATGGGATTTTGGCTCTATGTTTGATCAGGAGTTCATCGGATTTGCCAATTATAAAGAGGTTTTAACGGATCCATATTTTCACCTGGCATTTTCGAATTCCATTGTGTATACATTGGTAACAGTACCAGCACAAATGATACTTGGACTTCTGATCGCAATGCTCATAAACAATATTAATAAATTTTCCATTAGTTATCGAGTGGCATATTACCTTCCCGTTATTACTTCATGGGTAATTGCATCCTTAGTGTTCAAGTATGTTTTTAACACGGAAGGATTGCTGAACTATTTTCTTACCAAAGTAATACATTTGACCAGTGGAAACATCCATTGGCTGGACAGTCGGTGGGGCGGCATGAGCGTTGCAATGCTTTTGGGAACCTGGAAGGGAATCGGCTGGAATATGGTAGTCTTTTTAGCTGCTTTACAGACTGTTCCAAGGGACTTATATGAGTCTGCAGCATTAGATGGTGCCGGAACCATTGCCAAATTTATCTATGTGACAATTCCTTCCATAAAAGGAACGATCCTGTTTGCACTGGTAATGCTCACCATTGGTGGATTTAATGTGTTTACATCGATTAAAATGATCACAGATGGAAATCCAGGACATAAAACAGAAAGTGTGCTGACCTGGATGTATTATAAGGCATTTAGTACAGGTGATTTTGATTTAAAGAGATCAGATAAACACCATCTGGTTCATCGTGTAATTCCTTGATGTAAGTATTGCCGTTGAGATAGAAGATTCCAATTTCACCATTAGCAAGAGAATCTTT
>NZ_JADNDC010000074.1:0-5905 GCF_015551645.1 Ruminococcus sp. D54t1_190329_F1 | reverse complement strand
CTTAATCGTGAAGGCTCTCCTGAACGATTTAGTCGCAGTTAGCAGTTAGTTCGCTGGAGCGTTGCGCCGGCGAGTGAACAATCACCATTGTCCGAATGCGTCCGCCTTGAACAACTTTCAACACACTAAATAGCAATTTAATCTGCTAAATACGCCTTCTTCAACTCGTTTTTCGTCATTTCCTGCACCTTAAATGTAGCAGTTCCATCTCCGCTTTCCCATGTAATATGCAGACAATTCTCACCTTCCGGCTTTACATCTCCGTAAATGATCATTCCCGCATCTCCAAACCAGATTGCATAAACTGGTTTTTCTTTCCACATCCAGGCTTTCTGCTCTTCATCATATTCCAGCCCTAATGCCTTATAAATATAACTATTCCCGTCTGCCATATACCCAACCTGGTCTGCAGCTGAATCCTGCGCTATCTCTATATCCGCCTTATCATCCGGATTCTGTCCATCCTGCACAACTGTCACGAAAAAATCCTCTGTTGCTGATTCTGTGGCGGATTTTCCAGCATTTTCTGCTTCAGCCGCTGTCACTTCGTCGGTCTCATCTGTCACAGTATCTGTGTCCCCATTTTGAAAAACCTTGGTTACCATCTTTCCATCTGCATCCATATAACTCTCTGCATACGCCCATGCCACTGTCTGCGGTATCCATGCCACACCAACAGTACCCAGAATTGCTGCACAGATTCCCAGTGCCAGCCCTTTTCCTCTTTTTTTCAGCCCTTTGTTTTTCCGCATTGTTTTCATAAAAAATGCTCCTTTCTTCTTTTTGATTACATTAAGAAGAATAGAGCATTTTCTTGTATTCCATATGTAAGTAATTTGTGATTTCTGTGAAGTTTCAACTTAGAGCGTGTCTGAAACATGCGAATATGGAGAATCATTAGAGGGATACGATCTCTGGCAATAATTCCATTTGGAAACACACACCTGCCTCTGTATTTCTCATCTCATACTCTGCCCCATGCTGTTCCAGAATCTCCCGTACAATATAAAGTCCCAGACCGCTGCCGCCGTTTTCGCGGTTACGGGAGAAATCTACGCGGTAAAAGGCGTCAAACAAACGGGGAAGATCCTGTTGGCTTATGTGCACACCTGTGTTTTCCACTTCCAGAAGTATCTTCGCTGTATTTTTCATACTTTTCAATTCTCTTGAATTTTGGCACCCTGAAACTTCTTTTAGTAGAAAAGAGTTAGATGTGGAAGAATCCACATTATAATCCGTGGATAATTTCACACTTATTCTCTCACCAGCAGGTGAATACCGTACTGCATTTACCAGAATATTCCGGACTGCAATCGCCATCAGTCCAGAATCTGCCATGCAGGGACACTTCTCTGGCAAAAAGATTTCCAGTTCCATATTTTTCTGCTCAAAAAGCTCGTTCAAGTCTGCCAGCTGAAGCCTCACCAGCTCTGCCATATCCATCTCTTTTTTCTTTAATGAGAAACCGCAGGATTCCATTCTGGAAATCACCAGGATTTCCTGAACCATATTCTGCAAAGTAACCGTCACTTCTCTTGCCCGGGCAAGATATTTGTCCCGATCCTTGTAGACTCCCACATTCTGTTCCATGCCTTCAATCTGCCCTTTTAGTATGGTCACAGGCGTTTTCAGCTCATGGGACGCTGCTGCAAAAAATTTCATACGTTGCTGTTCCAGTTCCCGCTCCTGTTCCATCTCATCTTTCAGTTTGGCATTGGCTTCCCAAAGGCTGGACAAAGCCTGATCCAGGCTTTCCGCCATTGTGTCAAGGCTTCTGGATAAAACCCCAATTTCATCTATACGCTTCATATCAGTGCGCACCGAGAAATCCAGATTCGCCATTTTGTCAGAAGCCACGCCCAACTTCTGCACTGGCTTTGACAAATATCTGGAATAAAAAAGAGCGATCAGCAAAGATACCGCAAAAACAGTAAGCAGCATCCACGGAAGGATCTGCCCCAATGCTTCCACTGCCTGATTCACAAGCTGGGTAGAGCCAAACACAAAAAGGGTATACTTATGATCTGTTCCTTTAAAAGCAACCTCATAACGTCCCATAGCCTGCTGTTCCATCTGCTCTACCATGGAAACACCTTCTTCTGTCTGGATATTATCTGCTTCCATAGTTTCTACTGTACTGGCAAATTCTTCTGACACCCCTTCACTGCTTCCTTCTATCTCTGAAGTTATCATCAGCGCATCCCCAAGTCCATTCCACTCCCTGACAATTCCACCATTTTCATCAAGAAGAACCACTCTAGACTGATTCGCACTGCTGAATTCTTCCATAACAGATAATGCATTTTCCAAAGTATATCCGGACAAAGATTCTGCCAGCTGCTTCGCCCTTGCTGCCAGCGTCCGGTTCAGGGAATCGGAATAGCTGCGCGGCATAAAAGCGGTCACGAAGCCATAGGAAACCCCGGATACAGCCATAAGGATCACCATGGTTAAAAGAAATATTTTTACACTAATTCTGCTTTTTATGTATTTTATCAATGCGATATCCTACCCCTCTGATGGTATCAATGTAATCCCCTGCCAGCTTTTTCCGAAGATTCTTAATGTGTGTATCCACAATCCGGTCTTCTCCAAAATAATCAGCACCCCACACAGCATCCAAAAGCTGATTCCTGGTTAGTACACGCCCTTTGTTCAAAAGGAACTCTCGCAAAAGTTCAAACTCTTTCTGGGTAAGCTCCACTTTTCGCTCTTCCTCCCACACCTGGTAACCGGAAGGATCCAGCTTTAAATCTCCATACTGTAATATCTCAGGGTTCTTCTCATCTGATAAATGTTTCCCACTGCGTCGCAGCACTGCCCCTATTTTCCGCAATAGTACCTGCGTTGAAAAAGGTTTTGTCACATACTCATCCACCTGAAGATCGTACCCTTTTATCTGGTAGGACTCATCATCCAGGGCGGTGAGCATGATCACCGGCACCAACGAAGATTTCCGAATCAACTCCAACACCCCAAAGCCATTGATTTTAGGCAACATCACGTCCAGAAGAACCAAATCAATTTTCTCTTTTTCCTCCTCGTACAGATTAATAGCTTCCACCCCATCAGAGGCGCAAAACACCTGATATCCTGCCTCTTCCAGATAATTTTTCAACAATTCCTGTATATCAAATTCATCTTCCACCACAAAAATATAACTCATTTTCTCTCCCCATATCTGGCAAATTTCCCCAAGCCCTATTTCTTTTATTTTCCTATAAACAGTTGCGCAATAGATTTCATAATACTTGGGGCGTGCAAAAAATCTGATTTACCATTGCGGACCTTGACACATTATTCGCAGTATACCACGTCTATATGGAGTTTATATGGAGTTTATGAATTTTCTTCCTCGTCTTCCAGAATCCGCAGCCCGGCTGTGCTGGTTACGGGGAGGGAGAATACAATGGTTCCGGCTTTGGAGGTGAGACCGGCTTTTTCCATGATAGCACTCATAATGGCATTTTTCTGCTCTGATTTTGCCACAATGAAGATCACCTCTTTTTCGGAAACCAGGGAAACGCCAAGAAACTGTTCGGCGCGCTTCATTCCTACCCCTTTTCCATGAAGAACGGTACCGCCGGTTGCGCCACCCTCCTCTGCTGCTTTCATCACCTGGGTGTTATATCCGTAATTGGCAATTGCCACGATCAGTTCATGCTTTGTCTCTTTCAATGTACCTTCCTCCTCTCTTACAAACTCCTGACCCTGAATGAGAAATCCCAGTTCCCGCTTGCCGCCAATGCTGCTCATGGGAATGGTAAATGCAATCCCGGTTCCGGGCACGTCGATCCGCAGCTGGTTCTGCAAGCCCTTTTTCACCTTTTTCCAGGTAGCTGCTGTCACAAAGTGAAAACAGATGCTTTTCTCATCATCTTCTAATCCCATATAGTCAAGGATGGAGCTTGAGGCAGTTCCCATACCAAGAGAAACCGTTCCTACTTCTATCTGATTTTCCCGGTAAAGTGCTGCAAATTTTGACATGTATTTTCGGTTGGTGATGGTAACCATCATGTATAATTCGCTCATAGATGATTCCTTTCTTTGCAAATTTTAACACTGTTCATAATCTCTCCTAAGTGTACTCAATCATCATTCCTATAATCTGTACTTCCACTTTGTGCTACACAAAAATGGCATCTATTAGGCGCTCCTAACTATAGTTATTCATTTATAATGTATTTGAGTCAACACTCAATCCCTATTTTCTTAATTTTCTATAACTCTATAATTTCTGTGTCTTCCAGTTCTTCAAACAGTTCCGCCACTGGTATAGCTTCCACTGGTATTTTGTCCGCAGGCAAATTCTTCCCCTTGCCTCCAAGCTCGCCCCCTTTTACCCGGTAAACCAAGCCCAGCACCTGCAGAGTAATAAGAGGCGTCATAGCAACCATCGCCACTACACCAAAAGCATCTGTCACAATATTTCCTCCCACAGCTTCACAGGCTCCCTGCGCCAGCGGAAGGAGAAAGGTTGCGGTCATAGGTCCTGAGGCAACACCGCCGGAGTCAAATGCAATGGCAGTAAAAATTTTCGGCACAAACAGGCTGAGAATTAAAGCAATGGCATAGCCTGGCACCAGGAAATAGAAAATAGAAATTCCAGTCAGCACCCGGAGCATGGAAATCCCAACAGAGACTGCCACACCCACAGACAAACCGATCTGAATAGATTTCCCGGAAATCGCTCCGTCAGTCAGCTCCTCAACCTGCTTCATCAGCACATATACCGCAGGCTCGGCTTTTACAATAAAATATCCGATCACCATTCCAAGAGGCACAAGAATCCAGTTATAAGGCAGATTTCCCAATACCATCCCCAGGTAATTTCCAGCTGGGATAAAGCCTACATTTGCCCCGGTAAGGAACAGAACAAGTCCTATATATGTATAAAATAAGCCGATACAGATTTTGATCAGCACAGTTTTATTCAATTTCAGAGAAACAATCTGGAAAATTTCGAAGAAAGCAACAATTGGGAAAAGGGATACGGCGATCTCTTTAAAATATTTCGGCAATGCAACTGCAAATAATTTTCCCAGTTCTATCGAATTTTCCACTTCAGAAACCACTTCCAGCGCAGCGCTGCCTTCCGTGTGGTACAAAAGTCCCAGAATCAGAACTGCCAAAATAGGTCCAATGGAGCACAGAGCCACAAGCCCGAAACTATCATCTCCGGCATGTTTATCATTACGGATGGATGCAATACCAACACCCAATGCCATAATAAAAGGTACCGTCATAGGTCCAGTGGTCACTCCACCGGAATCAAATGCCACTGCCAGAAAATTCTCAGGAACAAACATGGCTAATACAAATACAAAAATATAGAAACCGAATAACAATGGCGGCAGCGCAATTCCAAAAAGGATACGCAATAAGGCCACAACAAGAAACGCACCAACACCAAGTGCCACGGATAAGATCAGCACCAGATTGGGCACAGAAGAAACCTGTTCTGCAAGAACCTGCAGATCTGGTTCAGATATTGTGATAATAAAGCCCAGAATAAAACCGATAATTATAATAAAGCCTAATTTCTTCGTGCGAAGCATACTGCCTCCCACATGCTCTCCCATGGGCGTCATAGATAATTCTGCTCCCATGGAAAAAAAGATCATTCCCAGGATCACAAGCACAGATCCTACCAGGAATTCCACCAGGATGCCTGGAGATAACGCGGCCACGGTAAAACCAAGTATAAAAACGATCAGTACAATGGGAATCACTGCGCTGATGGATTCTCTGGCTTTTTCCCTGGCTTTTTCCTTTAAGACAGACTGATGGGACTGAAGTTCTCTGATTAATTTTCTTTTTTCCACATATACCTCCTCATATAATCAAGTGTTTTTTATTGAAAATTCAAGGTTTTTCAACCTTTCATATCTCAGTGAATAAGCCA
>NZ_JADNDC010000073.1:0-6167 GCF_015551645.1 Ruminococcus sp. D54t1_190329_F1 | reverse complement strand
GGAAATGCTTCACAAAATTGTGATCTGCATTATCACGGCTCTTTTACTCTCTGTTTACTTTCAAAACTGTAAGTGTAATTGAATACTGCCCTTGCTATAATTTAATTGTATTCCAAAACAAATAAATGTGGCAGGAAGAAAGGAGCGATTTTTAATGGAACACATTTTAAATTTAGAGCAAGTAAAAAAATACTACGGGGGTAACTCTGGAAATATCACAAAGGCAGTAGACGGTATTTCTATGTATGTAGATAAGGGCGAATTTGTCGCAATCATGGGAGCTAGTGGTTCTGGAAAGACTACCCTATTAAACTGTATCTCTACGATTGATACTGTAACCAGCGGACACATTACAGTCAATAATCAAGATATTACCAAAATCAAGGATAAAGATTTTGCTGATTTCAGACGTGAAAATTTAGGGTTCATTTTTCAAGATTTCAACCTTTTAGATACTTTAACGATTGGAGAAAACATTTCTTTATCATTGGTTATCAACAAACAGAACCCTACTGATATTGAGAAAAGAGTTCATGCTATCGCCGATAAATTGGGTATTCGTGATATTTTATCGAAATTTCCTTATGAAGTTTCTGGCGGACAAAAACAGCGTTGTGCTTGTGCTAGAGCCTTAATCAATGAACCGAAACTGATTTTAGCTGATGAACCGACGGGAGCTTTGGACTCAAAAGCTTCCAGATTATTACTGGAAACAATGTCTGAAATCAACAAGAAAATGCAGGCTACTATTTTAATGGTAACACATGACCCGTTTAGTGCGTCTTTCTGTGAACGTATTTTGTTCTTGAAAGACGGTAAAATATTCAATGAAATTTTCAGAGGGGAAAAAAGCAGAAAAGATTTCTTCAATGAAATACTGGATATATTAACCTTGCTCGGAGGTGAAGTGGGAAATGTTAGGTAAGTTAGCGTATAGAAATACAAAAAGAAATATTAAAGATTATTTGATTTATCTGATAACCGTTACTGCATCCTTTTCTCTTATATTTGCTTTTAATTTGGTGGCAAATTCTGATGAAATTGTAAAGTTATGTTCCAGTATGGATGCATTTAAGAATTCATTGTTCGCTGTAAATATTCTTATTATTTTTGTGATATGCTTTTTGATCAACTATACAACGAAATTTATGTTTGAAAAAAGAAGTAAAGAATTAGGAACATATATGCTTCTTGGCATTAAGAAAAAAGAAATTGCCCACTTAGTTGTAATTGAAAATATACTGTTGGGAATTTTAGCATTTGTATTAGCTATTCCTATTGGCTTTTTATTCAGCCAGTTTGTGTCGTTAGTAATTGTAAACTTACTGGGTATTCCAAAAACTCTCTTTATTTCTTTGAATTTCGTTTCTATTGGACTATTGATAATTTATTTTTTAACTATTTATGTTTTGGTTTTGCTTAATCTATTAAGAAGAATAAGTAAAATGACGATACGTGATTTTCTTTATTTTGACAAACAAAATGAAAAGAAAATGTTCCGTGACAGTAAAAAAAGAAATGTCATTTTTGTTTTAAGTATTATTCTTGGTGCGATTTCTCTTTTTCTCTGGAATTCACGTTGTACTATGGATAATTTTAATAAGCAAGAAACACTTACTTATTTGATGGTAAGCGTAATCATGTTGATTATCAGCATTTATGGTATATCTACAACTTGTGCAGATATGTTCTTGACTGTTTTGTTAAAGAATAAAAAAATGAAATATCAAAATGATAATCTGTTTGTAGCAAGAACATTTGCTTCTAAAGCAAGAACAATGAGCTTCACATTTGGTACATTGTCTATGTTGATTTTAACTTCACTGCTGGCTCTGAATTATTCTAGTATCAACAAAGCTTCGTATGATATCAGCGTGAATTTAAATGCACCATATGATGTACAACTCTTTGATGATAAGCAGGTATTTGATGAATATATTCGAGTAATTGAAGAAGAATATACGATTGTTAATACCATTGAGTACAACATTTATAAAGAGCCGAATCATCAGGTACAAAATTTCTTCCAATCAGAATATTATGATTTTGACCCAGTCTTGAAGTTAAGTGATTATAATAGGTTACTGGAATTAAGAAAGATGCCGTTGCGTTCTTTAAATGATAACGAATACTATATAGTTACAAATAGCAAGTTTGCATATAAGGTTGAAGATAACAAAGATATTGAAACCATAACAGTAGCAAATAAAAATTTGAAATTAAAAGGATATGACACTAAGTCTTATTGGAACTCTATAACTAATACTGGCAGATTTGTTGTTGTACTTCCAGATAAATATGTTCAAGGACTTGAAGTATCAGAAAATCATTTGATTATAGATACAAAAGAAGATACAGACGCAGAATTAGAAAATAAGATAAAAGAAGATATGCAACATCAATTAGTAAAGGTTGATGAAAATGGAGAAATAAATGATGAGTCGTATAGAGTAAACGTAAGAGGTGCAGAAATAGAACAACAAAAAGCAATGGTTGCAATAGTAGCCAGTCTGTTTATGTACATTGCATTTATTTTGATTTCCGCAGTAGGAACAATTTTGGCAGTTCAATCATTGAGCGACTCTACTAAATACAAATATCGCTACTTGACCTTGCGAAGATTAGGAATAAATGATAAGTCGCTATTTAAGACAATCAGAAAACAATTATTGATATTATTTTGTGTCCCTGCAATATCAGCAATATTATGTTCTTTTGTGATGATGTCGTCATTGAATAATGTGTATCAACAAATTTTGGGAGATAAACACCTTTATCTAATGTACTTTGGCTTGAATTTAATTATCTTCTTCCTAATTTATAGTATTTACTGGATAGCAACGTATATCGGTTTCAAACGAAATATCAATGAGGAGAGTTAGATTTTTCTAGCTCTCCTGCTGTGAAATTATTATAATGGTAAATCAAGGGGGTGTTGAAATGAGAATAGCAATTATCGAAGATGATGAAATCACTCGTTTGGAGCTTTCTAAATTATTGAACACACAAGGATATGAAACAGTTTTATTGATTGACTTTGGAAACCTGACAGATGAATTAAAGCAATATTCCATAGAACTGGTTCTGCTTGATATTAACCTGCCGTATGAGAATGGCTATGAAGTATGCAGGAAAATAAAACAAGTCATGCCAGTACCGATTATCTTTGTAACAAGCAGAGATACAAATGCTGACGAATTGAAAAGTATTCAAGTGGGTGGGATTGACTTCATCACAAAGCCGTATGACACGCTTATTCTTCTTGAGAAGATCAAGCGTGCATTGCAGTTATCAAACCCGAATAATTTCCGTGAGCTTGTTAAAAAAGATTGTACCCTTGATTTACATTTATCTATTTTGAAGTATCAAGAGAAAAGCATTGAATTGACAAGAAATGAATTTCGTATTTTATACTACTTCTTTATGAACGAAGATAAAGTTATCAGTAAGGAAGAACTATTGGAAAAGCTGTGGAACGACAAATATTATTTAGACGAAAATGTATTACTAGTTAATATGACCCGTCTAAAAAAGAAAATGAAAGAAATCGGTATTGTTCATTTATTGGAAAATATACGAGGAAAGGGTTGGAAACTGTGAGCTTTTTTACATTCTTAGAAGAAAAAATAACAGAGATATTGTTTCAGCTTTTCTTTCTTGCCTTAGTAGCATTTCTCTTGATTTTCTACGGTGTAGATACGCTATTTGTTGTATTGCTGGTAATTCTGTTCATCAGCATACAAGGGCTTTTTCAATGGTGTTTGTATCGGAAGAAACGTAAGGCTTCGCAACATATTATTGATTTAGTAGACGGACTGGAAGAAACCTACTATATTGCAGATGTTTTACCAAAGCCAAAAGAATTTCAAAATGAAGCCTATTACTACGCACTAAAAAAAGCCTGCAAATCTATGAATGATGAAATCGGTAAAATCACAGAGGAAAAGCAGGATTATCAAGAATATGTGGAAAGTTTCGCCCATGAAATTAAAATACCGATAGGAGCATTGTCTTTGACGTTCGATAATACGAAAAATTACACGTTAAAAAAAGAAACAGACAAGATATTTCAGTTGGTGGAACAAATGCTCTACTATGCAAGGAGTGAAAATACGGAAAAGGACTATTTTGTAAAACAGTTGCAGTTAGACGAAGTGATACATAATGTCATTCTGAAATTTCGTCATTCACTTATGGAAAGGAAAGTAATTATCAATATCCATGACATAGAGAATGTTGTATATACTGATGAAAAATGGCTGACATTCATTCTATCTCAAATCGTGCAAAATGCGATTAAGTATTTTGACAAGCAGGAAAACAAACTGACGATATACAGTCAAGACAACGGAACAAATATACTGCTTGTAATTGAAGATAATGGCTGTGGAATAAAAACGTCTGATTTATCCCGTGTATTTGAAAAAGGCTTTACTGGTTCTAACAGAAACAAGGCAAATGCAACAGGTATGGGACTGTATCTATCTAAAAAATTATGCGATAGGTTGGGATTGAAATTGGATATTGCTTCTACGGAAAAAGAATATACAAGACTGACAATTATATTTCCAAAAGGAACAGTTCATAATTTTTCAGAGTAATTTGAAAAACCATGCCAACATTGATACGGTGCTTTAAGGGGGCTTGCGTTATGGAAAGCTTTAAGTACAATTATTTGCAATCAAATCCCACCTAATAGCACACTATTAAAAATTGAATATGTTTTAGCTTTAAAGGCTCGTACAGACTATATGTTTTGTGCGGGCTTTTTTCATACCCGAAAAAATTTAAAAAATTTTTCAAAAGAGGTCATTAAATCACACCTAGCTGTCCTTATATGGTGCGGAAAGAGGGATAAACACTTTTCAAATCATAAAGGAAAGGAGGTGAGATTGATGAAACCGTCTGACTTCCAGAAAACAGTTCAATGTCGTTTTGAAAGTTGTTTAAAGAAAGTTGTCCGTAGTGTCGTGAAAGATTATTACAAGGAATTAAACCGTCGTAAGAATAAAGAAATATCTTTCAGCGAATTGCCAGATGTCCTTGTTGATAAAATGGCTGTTTGGGACGACTACGAAACAGATTATACAATCTTTTCAGTATGTGGCATTGATATTCGTGTCCTTGATGATGAATTGGCAGAAGCCTTGAAGAAACTTCCAGAAAGAAAACGCAATACTCTGTTGATGTATTACTTCTTGGAAATGACAGAAAGTGAAATTGCCAACTTGCAGAAAATCACGCAAAGCGGTGTATTTAGAAACCGACATCACGCTTTGGAAACTATGAAAAAAATACTCAAGGAGGAACATTAGAAAATGAAACAGTTATTTAAGAAACCGTCTTATTACTTGATTTCATCAGCTATGGACGGAAACGAAAAAGCGATTGAAAAATTACTGGCATTTTATGACCCTTACATATCAAAGTGCTGTTTGCGTTCACTTTATGATGAATACGGCAATGTTTATATCGTTGTAGATATGGAATTAAAAGGACGTATCAGAGAAGCACTTATCAAAATGATTTTAGGTTTTGATATTGAAGATATGGACTTAGAACCAGAAGAATAAGCAGTTTTTAGCGGAGCATGATTTAATATCCCCCTCTTTCCTGCTCTGCCACCTGCTTTTATATGAAAGCAACACGCTTTCACCACAGCTCTTTGACAACTGAATAAAGCAGACAGATACGTTTGTGAGATGGCGAGCCACGGGGACTGTACGCCACGACCTTTTCAAAAGAAAGCGAGCGACCCACGCAGTGATCCGAGAGCGACTGTTGGAAAAGTTGTTTTGCCACGACCTATCCTCACAGAATAATGATACGTCCGCATGGTGCGGTTCTGCCCACAAGAATGGGAATAGTTGAGATACTAATGGAGCTTTCCAAAGCCGTCTGCCTGCTTGTAAAAAACGACACACAGTAAAGGGGGGTGCATAGATTATGAACAATACTGATGTGCCTATTTGGGAAAAATATACGCTGACGGTTGAAGAAGCGTCCAAATACTTCCGCATTGGCGAAAAGAAATTGCGTAAATTAGCCGAAGAAAATCTTGACGCTGGCTGGGTTATCGTGAACGGCAACCGTATTCAGATTAAGCGAAAACAATTTGAAAAAATCATAGATACATTGGACGAAATCTAATGTCATTGAGCCGTAGA
>NZ_JADNDC010000072.1:0-6510 GCF_015551645.1 Ruminococcus sp. D54t1_190329_F1 | reverse complement strand
GGGCGTTTATTCCCAAAATACTTTTTGAAATTTGCCTGCACCTCTGGGTCGGTGCTATTCATAGCTTCATCAATCGTAGCTTCAATATCCGCCCGAACATCAGCCAATGATACACCGCCAGCTTTTGCACCAGCTTTCAATGCCTTTTTTATATCTCTTTTGTTCAGTCCTATCATATTCATACCTCAATTCTACTTTTTAAAGCTAATAAGTTTTCCATTGTATTTTACAATGATGAATATGATATGAAACACTCCTACAACAATCAAAATAAGACCTATGTAATAGCCTAATTCAGAATGAGAGATTAAATTGATAATCGGCATAACAAGAATACCAATACTAACCAGTAAAGTGCCTATTCCTATTTTTTTTGTAAACACCTTTTTATCTTTAGGGTCAAGTTGTGTATAATGATAACCATGTAATAAAGTAATATTCTCTTTTATACCTATTTGATAAGATGTAAAAAGTAAAAACAATCCTATAACTATTTCAACAATCAATTCCTCTAATTCCATAATCGTTCTCTCCTTTAATCAAAATAAAATAATTCTTCAAATTTTTTATCTAAAGCTATACAAAGCACTAATGCCAATTTTGCTGTTGGATTAAATTGTCCAGTTTCAATAGAACTAATTGTATTCCGAGAAACCCCGACTAGTTCAGCTAATTCTGTTTGTGATAATTTTTTTTCTTTTCGTACAGTTTTTAATCTGTTTCGCAAAATTAAATGTTCGTCCATTCTATAAACCTACCATTAAAAATTTATAAAAGTAATACCCCATAAATAGAAAAAAGAATAAAGCAATAACAAATTTGGATTTATTTTTTGAAATATGTGCTTCATAACCCATAGAGCCAAATGCCACAGACCCAATAATTGTCATTATGTCATAGTAAGGTTCTTTACAAACTGCTTTAATGAAAAGAATTAAAATGCAGATAAATAAAACAAACATTAAGCCAAAAGATTTCCCTTGAAGTTTAATATGTTTTTCGTATTCATCAAGATATAGATTCTCTTTTTTGTTTTGTGATAGTATTTTTTCTTTATCCATTATATAACGCTCCCTTCAAATAATACCAAGTACACTTGTCATTTATATTATAGCATTCGGTCATTACAAGTCAATATTTTTGTACAGTTTTCTTGTCGTTTTGTAAAAGCGTGCAAATCTGATAGGAAATGCACGCTATATCATTTATCCTACAATCTTCCAGTTACTATCCTTATGTAGCACAAGCTCATACTGCGATACCTGCGTCGCTTTTGTCTGATTATCAATGAATTTTACCGCAACCTTGACTTTCACATTGTCGCCGTCCTTTATAAAGATAGGGTTTACCAGTTCAGAATAAAGGTAGTCCCTGCCGATAGGTTCAATCACATTTCCCAATACATAGTAAGCAAGCTCTTTTTCCGTCGCTGTTGGGTACAGCTTAAAGAATGTTTCCAGAAAAGCGGTAGCGTCATTTACCGTATCAGCGTCCACGCTTGCGTCTGCTTCTGGTGTCTTAGGCTCATAGTCTGATTTTTCAACTGCTGGTGCAAGGGTAGGGTTTTGAACGATTACCATATCCCCGTCTGCGTCCACATAGACTTTTACAGTATAGGTTGCTTTCACATTGCTTGTCTGTTCTCCCTCTTTTATCTGCTGATCTACTTCGTAGGTAGCAGAAAAAGTGTCCGCTCCCGATTGCTCGATATGCCATACAATCACATCTGTAACCGTGGAGCTGGTCGGTATATCGGTTCTAATGGTGTCTACATTTAAGTCCTGCAATTCCTTTGTCAGATAACCGCTGATTGCCTGCGTCCTTGCTTCGATAGCTTCTTTGCTGTTATCCCATGTGTAATAGGACTTCGCAAAGTTTTTCACGAAATTTTCTATCCCGTTGGTGTCCTGCAAGCAAAGTTCAATGATTTCTTTTTCATGGGTGGTGTGCTGGTCGATAGCCGTAAAATTCTTATACACCCCAAAGCTCACGCTTGCGACAAGCACCACCCACAACGCAATCACGGTTTTCTTATGTGTGCCTACCTTGACAGTACGCACCTTTTTTTCTTTTGGTTCTTTGATAGTTTCTGTCTGTTTCTTATTCTTCTTAAACATATTTTTCAAGTCCTTTCTATTGTTTTACTCGTCCTGCACCGATTAAGTGCTGTTGCCAGTAACTACTACTTAGGTCTGCATATCCTATCGGGTCGCCTGCGTGGTACATCTGTGTCGGCGAAACAAGAATACCGACGTGTGTTACATACGAACCAGCGTTATAGGTGGAATGGAAAAACACCAAATCGCCTGCTTTTGCCTGCGAGAGTGGCAGATGTTGGGTTGCGTCATACTGTGCTTGTGCTGTTCTCGGTAAGGAGATACCAGCTTTTCCATAGCACCATTGCGTCAATCCCGAACAATCAAAGGAAGTATTCGGGTTACTGCCACCATACACATACTTCCAGCCTTGATATTTCAACGCTTCATTCATTACCTTTTGTGCCAGTTCTCCCGATACCTGCGGAACTGCTAAATACTGATTGACTACTTCCACATAGAACATATTTCCATAGCCATACCGCCAGCCCCCATTCTTAGCAACGGCTATCGGGTTGGTGTAGGTTACTTTCTTTCCACCCGATTTCTCACGGGCGAAGCTCTCTGCAAGATTAAAAGTGTGTTTTTTTCCTTTTCCTGCCACATATCCCACATAGCCACCGCCATAGTTATAAGACTGTATCGCTACATTCAAGTCGTCGATACCTTGATTTTTGCAGGAAGAAAGCAGGGACGCAAAATACTTACACCCCTGCTTGATTGAGCTTTCCGTATCTAAGGAATTAGGCGGTAAACCAAGACTTTCCGAACTCTGCATAACATCTTCTGCCGTACCGCCACTTTCTACTTGAATGATAGCAAGTAACACATTGACATACTCGGAGATACCGTTTTCTCTGGCGTATTTTTCTACCATAGGCTGATGTTTCAAGACTTCTGCGGATAGGTTCATACCCGTAATGCCAGAAGAAAAATTGCTGTTCTCGTCGTCGCTGTCCGCACTAATGAGGACGCCAAAGAAAAGCACCAGAGAAAAGAGGATAGGAAACAGACTGCCAATGATAGCGATATGTTTCAGTTTCATTTTTTCTTCTGTCCTTTCTTCGTTACAAGGTTACGGGTTTTCTCTATGGTCTGCTGGTTCTTCTGGACGCTCTGGGTCTGCTGAACCTTTATCCTGCGGTCTTTGGTGTCATTCTGGCGTGTTTCCTGCGATACCACTTTTTCTACATTCTGCCTATGTACTGTCTGTGTAGGCTGGGGTGCTTTCTTATCAGAAGCACCAGAAGATAACGGACGCTCTTTGATAACATTTGTCTTGACTGGCTCACTTGCTTTCGGAGTTGGAGCTGTGGCTGGGCGTTTGACTTCCTGCATTTTTTCAACACTCGGCTTTGGAATGGTTGAAGCTGTGACTGGTCGCTCATGGGGACGGGTAGCTCCCGTTGTCGCTGATCCGTCAGCCTTTCGCTGTACCTGCCTTGCTTCTTGTGCCTTTTGAAGCTCCATACGTTTGTCAGCGATATTTTTCTT
Source organism: Ruminococcus sp. D54t1_190329_F1 (assembly GCF_015551645.1). Lineage (NCBI taxonomy): Bacteria > Bacillati > Bacillota > Clostridia > Eubacteriales > Oscillospiraceae > Ruminococcus > Ruminococcus sp. D54t1_190329_F1. The sequence goes on along the minus strand of NZ_JADNDC010000072.1, from coordinate 2,920 downwards.
ACGCTGTTCCTGCTTTTCCAAGCGTCCCGTCTGTCTGGACTGCTGTTCCTGCACCATGCCACGCTTGAAGTCGGACACGCTGGACTTTGCCTTTTCCTTTGCGGAATACACCGCATAAGCGGTCTGTGTCGGCATATCCTTGATATTCTCTTTGACAGCGTTTGCCTTGTCTTTCACTTTATTTTTCGTATCTAAAACAGCACCGACTTTTGAACCTGCACGCTGTCCCATGCTGGAAGTGGTATTGCCCCGATTTTCTTTAGAAGCCGTATTTTTTCTTTCGGCTCTCTTGCCAGCAACGGCACTTCCAGCCACCGCACCAGCTACACCGCCCGAAATACCGCCAGCACTTACCGCCCTTGCAATACGGTGTTCCATACGCCTAGCCCGATGTCGCATAAACAGATACGGTCTGCGGAATATGCGTCGTCCCATGCTTTGACTGTCGCCAGCATTAAGTGAGAACATACTCATTAAGTCGCCCAGCTTCATGTAGATACCAGCGAAACATACTATCTGCAAGAACGCCACCATAAAGAATGGGTAGTCTGTGGAAATGTTGTAAAACATACTGGAAATACTAAATGCCACCGTTACAATGAGCGTTATTCCTGCCCGTGTCATTATGGTATTAAATACTCTCACGATTGCCTGCTTTGCCATGCTTTCATAGCTCGGTATCATGGAAAGTAAAAAACTGATAGGTAAAAACATTGCAAAGATAATAAAAAGTATCTGGCTGAACAACATCATGCCCGTAAGCAAGAATACAAATATCGTGATACCCAAGTTAAAGAACAAGAGGAAGAACACCATACCCAAACGGTTCACGACCTGCGGTATTGTCAGATTGTTATTGTCGTTGTCCTCGATTTCTGTTTTCACGACTTCCTCTCTGGTTTTCCCGTCCTCGTCCTCTGGACTTGCCGATACGAGAGCTTCTACACGGTCTGTCCCGATTTCTTCTGCGTTGCTGTTCCCGAATTGAAGCAAGAGCCACGGCTGTTCCACTTGAATAGAAAATAGGCTGTCCCGTATCAAGTCCACGCTGTCCTTACCCTCGCTGTCGGAGTTAGGGAGCATGATTTTTGTTCCCAAATCCAAAGAAGCGGTACTGATGTCTGATGAAAATTCATTTATCTTCTTGATATAGTCGGGAGCATAAGCAATAAATGAAGCGGACAGCACGAACACCACCACAAAGTTGATAACAGCGTGAAGTGCTTTGCTGGTTTCCCGTTTTATCAGTCCCGTATAAGCAACGTACATTCCCACCACTAAGATAATGAGAAGCAGGAAACCAACATAGAAGCCCGTAGAAGAAAAGCCGTTCTCGGTAACGCCTGCAAGGGTCTGTATGCTCTTTCCGATACTGTCTGCCATATCATTGATGAAGTCCAGCTTATAGGCTTCCTGCACCACATAGCCCGTTGCATTACTCAAATACAAACTGATAGTCCAGACAAAGTTGGTAATGCAGTACAGCCCGTATTGTACCGATTTTCCGATACCGTCGAGCCAGTTCCACGGAAGCCACGACCAGCTATTATCGACGAAAAAATCAAGCTGGTAGTTGGAAAGGGGATATTTTGAATAAAGATTTTCTGCGTTTATGGTATCGTCTACAAGCCCCGTCGCATGAGCCACCGTCCCCAAAAGTGAAAGCAGGATAAGGGAGAGTGCCACCACGAACAGAGCCATTTTGAGAAAGTGGAAAATCTTCTTTTTTGTGAACACACCTTTTATCCTTTCTTTCATCACTCCACCTCATTTCTCTGTACGGGCGGTCTGGTATCAAAGGCGTGTAGCAGTTCTTCAAAGACTGGGTGTATCTGCACCACACCGACACGCCCGTATAAGTCCTGCAATAAGCATTGTCCGTTCTCCAAATCACGCAAGCGTTTCTGGTTGTTCTCATCGTCCTTGTCGATACCGAAAAACTCTAAGGTCTGCTTTATCTCGTTTATATCCGTGCTTCTAAATGCAAACTTTAAGCCGATATTGTTTTTCAGACTTTCCTTTGACACGTCATAGGCAGACTGGGTAACGAAATAAACGCCTGCCTGCATAGCTCGCCCAGCACGAACCAGCTTATTTGATAAGGTTTCTCCTTGTGCCACATTTAAGAACGCCCACGCTTCGTCTAAATCGACAATCTTAAAAATGCTTCTGTCCGAATGGATAAAATCAAGGGCAAAGGTACTAATCACAATCAGCATAGACACAGACAACAATTCAATGGTCGTGTATTCTTCAAAAGTGGTATCTTTATCTGGCAGTACAAGGTCGGCTACTTGAATGATATTGAGCTGATTATCCAGACTGATAGCATTTTCTACCGTACCGTCTGAAAACAGCAGGTGTGCAAAGTCGTAGTCCGTGAAGCTGTCGATATGGTCTGCGATATTTCTTGATATGGGCGTATCTTCACGGCGTAGCTCGTCTATCACATGGAGCAAGCCCCGACTGTCGCTCTGGGTAACGGAGCGTACTGCCTTACGAAGTACGGGGAATTTTTCGCCGTCCCTTGAAGAAATACCCGTAAGGAATGTTAAGATGTCGATTGCCAGACTTTCAGCGTCTTTTACATTCTTCATAATCACAAACGGGTCAAGAAGCCCTGCATTGTCCTTATCGCTGGTAAGATTTACGATATTGATTTCATGTGCAATCTCTGGGAGCGTTTCTTTCCAGTTACCACGCTCACTTTTAGGGTCTAACAGAAGTGCTTGACCGCCAAACAGCACCGCATAATATACCAGAAGATTGTTACAGAACGATTTCCCACCGCCAAGCGAACCGACAAAAGCAGACGCTAAAGCGTTGGTAACTGTACCTTTTACACCTTGACTGGCAAGGGACGGTTGCAGGTACACATTTCTTCCCGTATCAACGGAATAGCCCATATAGATACCCGTAG
>NZ_JADNDC010000071.1:0-7711 GCF_015551645.1 Ruminococcus sp. D54t1_190329_F1 | reverse complement strand
GTTCACGACAGCTGATGCCAGAATTAAACTGGCAAAGCTATATCCAACAACACTTTAAAAACTAGATGGATGTACTAGTAGGTACACAACATAATATGCTACCGTTTGTGCATAGTGAGCTACCATTCATGCATAGAGGTATTGAAAAGTATAAAGATTTTGTTATATTCAAGGTATACTACTACATCTTAAGTATTCTGAGAATCTATAATATGGAGTGGAGATGATAAGATGTCGTACTTTAGGAATATTAACAGGATATATAATGTGTACTAGTATGTGTTGCGTTTCAATTTTCATAAAGATAACCTTTAAGAATAATTGAAGATAACCGTTGTTACATGATTGAAAAGGAGTGAAGGAGTATGCATTTTAAAAAATCTGTTTTAAAAAATCATTTATTGTATAGCATTATAACTTTAATGGCTATAGCAATGCTATTTCCTATTACGGCATTTGCACAAGCTTATGTACAAACATGGGATCTTGTTGATTCTGGCAAACATCTAGACTATGACGGAAACAGCACTTACATGAGTTATATTAACACTGGGGCTGCCACATGGAATGCATATAAATCTGGAGTAATCAGAAAAGACAGTGCTTTTGTTGTAGAAGATGTATACGTAAGCGATGTCAATGCTTCGAATGGATGGGCAGGCATGACATATTCTAGTGGTAAAATTGAACTCAATACCTATTATATGAGCGGTTATAGTAATAGTAAAAAACAGAATGTAGCGACACATGAATTGGGACATGCATTAGGGTTGGATCACAGTACTTCAACAGATGTTATGGATGCAGCAATTACGGGACATACTAGTACGCAGGCATTATCTCAAAATGATAAAGATTCATATGATGCCGCATATAATAATTATTAGGGGAGGGAGAACGCTATGAAAAAATCAAGTATCTATGGTATTTTGTCTATTGTTCTTATCGTAGGAATGTTTTTTACAGGATGTGCATCCAAAAATAATGCAAGTCAACTGAATACAAATGTATCTAACTTGCCAATCCACCAGATGCACGCATCTTTTGTATATGATACTGATAACATTCGCGAAGCTGTTGGTATCTGTGATTACGTATTTGTAGCAAAGGTTGTCAGTTGCGATGGAACCGAGTATCGAAATGTTATAACGACTGAAGATGAAAAAGGAAATCCTAAGGAGGTCGGTTCGCCTTACACTAATTATACTATTCAGGTTCTCGAAAATATAAAAGGTGAACTTATTACAGATAAACCTATTCCTATTGTTAAACAAGGCGGAATTTCAGAAAAACAAGATGCTATTTATCTGTTTGAGAATGATTCACTGCCTTCCGAAAATTCCATTTATATCTTTTTGGCATATGCACAAGAGGATGGTTCGTTACTAATTTCTGGTCCAAATTCAAATGTAATGTGTAACGATTCGAATATGTATTCTATTAATTCTGTCTCAGAGGAAAAATCAGTTACAGAATACGATGAGTTTATTACATATAAAGATGCTAATGATAATGAGATTATTCCAGTTGATCGAGAGCGTTATAAATCTATATATGAGACTGACAATAATTAATCATTATTTCTGAAATATATAGATTAAAGATGGCAGGTAGGTGCTTAACCTATCTGCCATCTTTTCGGTTTTATACCTATATGTAGAACAGTTCGTGCATGTTGGGCTACCATTCGTGCATAGAGGGATTGAAAAAATTAAATACTCTGTTATATTAAGCACATACCATGGTAAACAAATAAAGTTGTCTGTAATTGTCAGACAATTAAGGAGGGGGGGGGTGAAAACGATGGACAATAAGCAAGTAAACAAGGCACCCCAGAAAAGTGCCCGTCTCGTACTTCAGGCAGTGACTGCTATTGCTCGAAGTAATGCAAATTCATTGTGCCGTGGTTTGTTGTATGAACCAAAAGTACCAACGCAGTTAAAAAAATAAGATTGGGAGGAATTGACTATGATGTTAAAAAGTTTAAAACAGAAGATTGCAAAAGTAGGTATTGGTTTGTTTTGTGCAGGATGTGTATTTCTTTCTTCAGCAGCATATTCTCAGGCGGCATCTTACACCGCTTATGCACTTAAACTGAATAAGACTAATAACTTTACCTCTATGCATGCAAAAACAACATCCGATGATTACATCACAAATGAGGTAACAGCAATTACCAATACCTCTTACGCAAATTTCTGGGCTGTCAATAACAGCAAGAGTAAAATATCTAATAAGTATAAGCAGGGTGTTGGAACAGGATCTTGTAATTTAATCTTTACCAAGAGCGGTTATAATTCTACTAACACACAGGTCGGTATGGGAATGGAAAATTATCAATCTCAATTATCAACTGCATTTGTAAGTGGAAATGTAGATTTTAGATAACAGAAGGGATGGGCATAAACCTCTTCGTGGGTTTATGCCCTTTTGGTAAAGATTATGAAAAAAATGGTTCTTATAGAAATCAAACATTGTATTGATCGTGCAGAATATAAAGTTGTTTTTATTGCTCTAATGATTTTAAATATTGCTTCGTATATTTTATGTGTAAAAAATGATATAGGAAAAAGTTATCAATTTATTCGTTCAGCAAATGAAAATTTCGTATTACAGGGCACTGAAGCGGCATATATTCCATATATAATGTATCTGTTATTGCCTGTTTATGCAACAATTATTGCATCACTTTCCTTAATAAGAGAAGAAAAAAGCAATAGTTCAATCCTACTTATTCAAAGAATCGGGAAAAAGAAATATTTAGCAGGAAAATTATTTGGCATTCTGATTGTAACCTTTTTGACAATAACAATACCAATGCTCATAAATTTATTATTATGCCACTTGACATATCCAATACATGGATATGACAGTGCTTGGGGAGAACCTGATTACGCTATAGGTTTGGTATCATATAACGCTGACAATTTTCTTGATATGGTGAGATTGCAACATCCAACTTTATATAATCTAATATACATTTTTAATTACGGAATTTTTGGCTCGGGATTAGCTATCTTAGCTTATGCTCTTTCATATTATAACAAAATGAAAGTTCTATATTTCGCAAAGATACCTGGTGCTTTGTTTATATTCTATATTGTTTTTAATTTGATTGTTTCTGTCTTTGGGCTAAATGAATTCTCTATACAAGGTTATATTATGCCTAATGTTCATGGAAATATAATAGGAGAAATTGTTCTGATATTGCTTATTTTTGGATTAAGTATTGGCATTATACAGAGAAAAATAAAAAATTATGAAGTTATATAAGAAAAAAATTTTGAATGTTAATGTTGGAAAATGCTTACTAGTATCACTTATAACATTTGTAATTAGATATTTTTATGCTAATGTGTACTTGGGGTTTCATAATAGTCTGGTTACAATAACAGAAGGAGTACGTTCACAAATATATTTTGGGGGAATACTAATAGATCATTCGTTTGACCTTATATCTTTATCATTTTTTGCGATTTTGTTTATCCTTGAGATTTGTTATCTTACAATGGACTTATTTAATGATGCAAATGATAACATGGTAATTCTACTTCCTCGTTATGGGAAAAAACACATAATTTATAAGGATATATTAATAAAAATGATATTACGTGACTGTATTGTAGTTGTTTCCGATTATTTGTTTTTTCTTTTTGTAGAGCATACCTCTAATGGCTTAGAAGATTTCAAAGTTATTTTTATGCTATTGATAGAGATTTTTCATTTGCAAATGATTAGTTATTTGTTTTCATTTTGGAAAGATTCAATTATAGGATACATCGTTGCATTTATTGTATTTTTTATTCCAGTAATGGTGTGTGGATTTTATTTTTCAATGGGAAATGTTATATGGAAAATTTGGCATTATTCCTTGCTACATATTCCTTTATTTAATTGGCATAACAAGCTTATTATATATTATGTCGAAGAAAATTACGAATGGACTACAAGCAATATAGATTTATTGAATTTTAAGTCAAGCTGTCTCATTTCAGTTATATCATCCGCTGTTTTGGTGTGGATAGGTAAATTTCTTTGCGAAAAAAAACAAATATTGTGAGGTGAATGATATCCATGAATTTATATGTAAAATCTATTTCAAAGTCAATTAAAGGTGAAAAAGTGCTTGATGATATCAGTTATACATTTGAATCTGGTAAAATATATGGAATATATGGTAAAAATGGTTCAGGTAAAACAATGCTACTCAGAGCCATTGCAGGTTTTATAAATACAGACAAAGGATACATAAAATATAATCACAAGGCATTACATAAAGATATGGATGTTTTACCAGATTTAGGAGCTGTTATTGAAAATATTTCTTTTTGGAGTATGTATTCAGGATTTGAAAATTTGAAAATGCTTTCCAATATAAAAGGAATTGTATCAGATGAAGAAATATATGAAATAATGATATACTTTGGTCTTGATCCCAAATCAAAGAAAAAAGTAAATAAATATTCATTAGGAATGCGTCAAAAACTAGCTCTTTGTCAAGCACTGATGGAACATCCAAAAATTTTGCTTTTGGATGAGCCAACTAACGCATTGGATCAGCATAGCATTGATTTATTTCGTGAACGTATATTGGAAGAAAAAAAGAATGATACCATTACTATACTGACAAGCCATAATAAAGAAGATATTGAAATATTAGCGGATGAGAAGATATGCATGGAATTTGGTAAAATTAAGGAGTTGATGTAATGAAGAAATTTGTATTAACTATCTGTGTTGTAATCATTTGTATGGTGACAGCCTTATTCTATGGAAAGACTGGGATAAAAACAACTACAGGGGTTCATGATCCTGATATTGCTTTATCAGAAAATACAGCTATGGAAATTTTCTATACAGGAGGGCAGAAAACTTCTTACTTTAACAATGAAAGTAATTACTCATTGGATGATATGGAAAAAGATTCTTCTTTAATAGCTCGTATAACTGTAACAAATTCTCGTGAAATGAGTTTACGATCAACAAAAACAATGGTAAAAATAGAGGAAATCTATAAGGATAATTCTGCTAATCTTTCAGTAGGTGACTGTATTTACATTATAGAACCTGTATCATTTGTTAGAGGTGAAGAATTTTACACTAACGGATGGCAATATCTGAAGACCGAAGATACTTATTTAATATTTTTAAAAAATCTAGGATGTATTGATGGGTATAAATACACCAAAGAGGAAGAAAATTCATTTATGCCTGTATCGGAAATATATTCAAAGAGAAATCTAACTCATGATGAAAGTTGTGTGGTTTTTGATTCGGCGGAAACTCTCTATTCAAGTATATCTATGTTTGCATTTTTGACCTCAGAAAAAACTATAGTAGATAATTATGAGAAAATATGGAAAAACATTACAAATTCAGGTAAGTATGAATGATTTAATTATTTATGAATGAATCTCTCCTATTCTATTTCCTGTGAGAAGCGTATCAATGTTAGAAATTCATGGAGATACTGAATTAAGCAATATGGAATCATTCAATCTTAAAGAAACTAAAAATGGAGATAATAGAAATTGAATAAAAAGAAATTGGCAAAGAGTGTTGTAGGCATTGCTTTAATTGTAAGTGTAGCTATACTTATCGTTGTATGTGTTGGAAAAATAAAGCACATTCAGAATAAAAAAAATATTATTGGTACATGGAAGAATGCAAATGCAGAGGAAGTGTTTACCTTTCAAGAAAATGGAGGACTTGTTGTAAACAAAGATATGCCCGAATTGGGTATTACCTGTGGCAATGCATTATATAGCATATCTTCCTCAAATATGATTTTTGTGGAACAGAGAGATAATAGCGTGAATTTTGAGATAGAAGTAGATCAAAACGAATTAACAATCTTCTTTATGGGTCATAAATATTGGGAATTAACAAAATAGCAATTGCATATAAAGCGATACTCATGATATCCATAACCATAAAATATAGAGCCGATGAATCACTCGTTATTTCGATTGTGAGTTATCGGCTCTATTTCATTATTTATGGAAGGGCTAAAGAAATATCGTATTTTATAGAAATACTTTTGACAGATTTCTTCTCATTTTTATGTTCTTTTATCAAGTGCTATACCATTCCATATTCATCGCATTCACCCAATCTTGCATTTCTGAATCAAGATACAAACGGGCATATTCTAGTGGATTGTCAATCGCCAGTGCATCCAACATTCGTTGAGAGTTAGGAGTAGTAATCAATCCATCTTCTGCCTTGCCACAGTCAATCCGAAGTATGTAGCCATTGTAATAATTGATGTCTATGATGTTGTGATATTTATTATATTCTGCATGAACGATATTCATATTGCAAAGTCCTTTCTCTTATCTGTTTCAGTTGTAGAAGCATCTTGACCAGTTCCAGCCGATTATGTGATTTATATAATGTTATTAGCTGTTACCGGATTTTGCTTCCCTTGTTTTTGCCCTTATGAGGTGTCGTAACACAAGGGAAAAGGATATAACATAAGGGAAAGTCTAAGGGAAAGCTCACTTGCCAAAACTGTAGTAAAATCAAGGCATTGCGGATTTTATCGTAACACTTTATAATACCAGTTAGGTGTTAAAGAATTGTAGGTATCAAAATTGCAATTTTATTGATTGAAGCATAATCAATACTCACTTTTACCCGATATTGAGTAAACTATGAATTACCCATGGTTGAACTGTAATCATAACTATAAATATATAAATTGCATATAACATTATTTCGACCATGTCATTAACATTTTCGGACTGAAGCCTTTTCCTAAAATTGATAGGTAAAATTTTTGACACCAGATAATATATCAAATATCCTAAACATGCTCCTGCTGTATTTATAATAAGGTCATTTATATCTGTTGCCCCCCAGCCAAACATCTGAACAATTTCAATAGATAAGGAAAACAGAAAGCCAGTTAAGATAACATTCTTTATATGCTGATACTTTTTATACAGTAATGGTAAGAAAAAGCCCAAAGGAACAAATAAAACAAGGTTTAGTATGGTATCTATTGGTCCACTTATCATACCACAAAATGGAATTATAGAAATTTGGGGACGAAATGATATTGTGCTTGTATAACCAATACCTGTTACAGTTAAAATTCCAAATAAATAATAACAAAAAACAAACACAGCGATAATATGAAAAATACTTTGTTTTCGTCCCGATTTTTTTCTAATAAAAAAATACAATATAAGAACTGGAATTATAAACACATACCCACTTATTGAACGAATAAGAATATCGGAAATTGGCAACATATTTTTCACTCCTTTTACATGAACTCATTACATATATTTGTCAGTCCGTTTCTTCTATAAAGATAACAGCAAAAATTAAAAATTATCCAACGAAAAATCGAAAATTTTTCTTAAAATTTTATTTATTCTACATACTCATATTATAGCAATTCCATGTATTCGCTACAATGAAAATCTATCCAGCAATCCTATTTTTTCGGCTGTCCCTGCGGTGTATGGTTCTGTGGACTTCCTGCGTTCTGGTTTCCTTTATTCTTCAACACAATATCCTCTGCTTTTACATACCAGTCCACATCTGCACCCGTATAAGTTTTTCGTGATACCGTATCGGCTACTGGATTGACAAGCTCCACAACTGCATTGTACGGAAATTCTCTTAACGGTACTTCTGGCGGTACAGACACGGGGATAATTCCACCATGCAGACTGCACTTCAAATCATAGATACGCTT
>NZ_JADNDC010000070.1:0-7816 GCF_015551645.1 Ruminococcus sp. D54t1_190329_F1 | reverse complement strand
GGGCGTTTATTCCCAAAATACTTTTTGAAATTTGCCTGCACCTCTGGGTCGGTGCTATTCATAGCTTCATCAATCGTTGCTTCAATATTTTCCCGTACATCAGCTAATGACATACCGCCAGCCTTTGCACCAGCCTTTAATGCTTTTTTAATATCTCGTTTTTTTAACCCTATCATTCGAACCAACTCCCTAAAATGAGTTAATCTTCTTTTTCAAAAATTAAATCAATCTTTCGCATACAACCTTTTGCGTCAATTTCTGTAGGTATAAAACCAACATAGCGATACCCATTTTCTGCATAGCTATTTATAACTTCCTTATGTTTATCGGTGCAAAGGAACACAACACCTTTCGCAGTATAATCAATTTCTAAATATTCATATTTTTTCATTTTTCCTCATTTCCTTTCTCTTTCATATTTTCTCTACGCTTTTTGATTGCCTTATTTCTTAAAGGAATACCAACGCCCAATATCAATCCTACTACCAAAATAGTCAAGTCCATAAGCACACCTCTCTTTTCTAAAACTCTTTTTTCTTTAGTATTGTTAAGCTAATAAGATAGGAGATACCTAAAATAACAACTGAAAGCAATAAAAATAATATTATATATACTAGTGGTTCAAATTTAGGTAATTTATTTATTAAGACATATAAATCTATTCCTAAATATTCAGTAGTTTTTATAAGAAGCAGTCCTATAACAAATATAAATCCCATTACACCTATGATAGCAATTCTTCCTTTTTCTCCACCAAATTTCAAGATAAAAGGAAGCATGATTGATAAAATCAATAAAATAGTAGGAAATAAAGAACCTGCTGTTAAAAAAATTTCATTAAAACTGCCTGTTTTTGTAATACCAATAACAACTAAACTAATAACAGTTCCCAACAACAAAAACATTATTCCTGAAATCAATCCAAAAATATATTTTTCCAGTACATAATCTTTTCGTGTTATCGGTAAAGAAAATAAAAAAGCATTTCCATTATCAAATTCATCATAGCTAATTGAACTCAATGAGAATAATGCCCCCACAAAACCTAAGAAACCAATCGGAAACGAAGTCCCCGGAGATACTATTATCATTATTATAGATATAGCAGTAATAGTCATAAAGAAGTTTTTCTGTCCTTTCAGCAATTTAAAATCTTTAATCAATAAACCTTTCATTATTCAACACCTCTAATCATCATTGTTATTACTTCGTCTATATTTCCTTTTTCAATCGCCATTTGAGGATAATTTTCAGCATAATATTGTTTTTGATTAGTTAAACAACTATATCCATAGCTTTCTTTTTTTGTACGTAAAATATATTGTCTATCTAATTTGGAATATTCTTCTTCATCAACTTTAAGTAGTGCATAATCGCTTAGTAAAACATCAGTATCTTCGTGCATAATTACTTTTCCTTGATGTATCATATAAAGGTCATCACATAAAGTTTCTAAATCACTGGAAATGTGAGAACTAATTAAAATAGAGCGTTCTTCGTCTTTTTCTATAAAATCTCTTAGCATTTCTAACAATTCATCTCTAGCTATTACATCTAATCCCGCCGTTGGTTCATCAAGAATTAACAACTTTGCATTGTGTGAAACAGCAACTAAGACTTTTACTTTCGCTTTCATACCAGTTGAAAAATCTTTTATTCTTTTATTTCGTGGAAGCTGAAACTTTTTAACTTGTTCTATAAAAAATGATTTATCAAAATTTTGATATAAATTATCAATAATAGGAATAATATCATTGATTGTTAAATATCCACTAAAGCCAGAGTCCGAAAGAACTACTCCCAAATCTTGCTTGTCTTTTGCAGTAAAATCTTGTAATGACTTTCCAAGAATATTGATAGTTCCACTATCAAAGGAAATTAGCCCTAAAATAGCTTTAAATGTTGTGCTTTTTCCTGCACCATTTTGACCAATCAAACCAGTTACATGACCTTTCTTTACTTCAAGAGAACAATCAAGCGAAAAGTTTTCATAACTTTTTTTCAAATGCTCAATTTTTAACATATCTAACCCTCCAAAATTAACTCAAATAGTTTTTTTATATCTTCATCACTGATACCGTAACATCTGCCTTTTTGAATAACTCGTTCTAAATCACTTTCTAATTCCTTTTTCTGTTCCTCTAATAAAAGCTCTGTATTTGTAGCAGTAACATATGTTCCTTTTCCATGAATTGTTACCGTAAACCCCTCGTTTTCCAAGCTATCATATGCTTTTTTCACAGTTAGAGCACTTATTTTTAATTCTTTTGCAAGAGAACGAACAGACGGAAGATTATCATTTTCTTTTAATTTTCCATTCCGAATTAAAGCTTTAACTTGTTCTACTATTTGCTCGTAAATAGGTATCATTGAAGAATGGTTTATAATAATTTTCATCTCACAGCTCCTTTCTGTATAAACAGTATATAACAGAGTAACGCTGTTGTCAAGTGTTATATGGTGTTTGTACAGAAAGTGAAGCGTGCAAATCTCATTTAGGAAATGCACGCTATATAATTTATCCTACAATCTTCCAGTTACTATCCTTATGTAGCACAAGTTCATACTGCGATATCTGCGTCGCCTTTGTCTGATTATCAAGGAATTTCACGCCTACCTTGACTTTCACATTGTCCCCGTCCTTTGTAAAGATAGGGTTTACCAGTTCAGAATAAAGATAGTCCCTGCCGATAGGTTCAAGCACATTTCCCGATACATAATAGGCAAGCTCTTTTTCCGTAGCTGTCGGGTAGAGCTTAAAGAATGTTTCCAGAAATGCGGTAGCGTCATTCACGGTATCAGCGTCTACACTTGCGTCTGCTTCTGGTGTCTTAGGCTCATAGTCTGATTTTTCGATTGCTGGTGCAAGGGTAGGGTTCTGAACGATTACCATATCCCCGTCAGCGTCTATATGGACTTTTACGGTATAGGTTGCTTTCACATTGCTTGTCTTTTCTCCCTCTTTTATCTGCTGATCTACTTCGTAGGTAGCAGAAAAAGTGTCCGTTCCCGATTGTTCGATACTCCATACAATCACATCTGTAACTGTGGAGCTGGTCGGTATATCCGTTCTAATGGTATCAACATTCAAGTCCTGCAATTCCTTTGTCAGATAACCGTTGATTGCCTGCGTCCTTGATTCAATCGCTTCTTTACTGTTATTCCATGTGTAATAGGACTTCGCAAAATTCTTCACGAAATTTTCTATCCCGTTGGTGTCCTGCAAGCGAAGTTCAATGATTTCTTTTTCGTGGGTCGTGTGCTGGTCGATAGCAGTAAAATTCTTATACACCCCAAAGCTCACGCTTGCAATAAGTACCACCCACAACGCAATCACGGCTTTCTTATGTGTGCCTACCTTAACAGTACGCACCTTTTTTTCTTTTGGTTCTTTGATAGTTTCTGTCTGTTTCTTATTCTTCTTAAACATATTTTCAAGTCCTTTCTATTGTTTTACTCGTCCTGCACCGATTAAGTGCTGTTGCCAGTAACTACTACTTAGGTCTGCATATCCTATCGGGTTGCCTGCATGGTACATCTGTGTCGGCGAAACGAGAATACCAACGTGGGTTACATACGAACCAGCATTATAGGTGGAATGGAAAAATACCAAGTCCCCAGCCTTTGCCTGCGAGAGTGGAAGATGTTGGGTTGCGTCATACTGTGCTTGTGCCGTTCTCGGTAAGGAGATACCAGCTTTTCCATAACACCATTGCGTCAATCCCGAACAGTCAAAAGAAGTGTTGGGATTGCTACCGCCATATACATACTTCCAGCCTTGATATTTCAACGCTTCATTCATTACCTTTTGTGCCAGCTCTCCCGATACCTGCGAAACAGTTAAATACTGATTGACTAATTCAACATAGAACATATTTCCATAGCCATACCGCCAGCCCCCGTTCTTCGCAACAGCTATCGGGTTGGTATAGGTTACTTTCTTTCCACCCGATTTCTCACGGGCAAAATTTTCCGCAAGATTAAAAGTGTGTTTCTTTCCTTTTCCTGCCACATATCCCACATAACCACCGCCATAGTTATAAGACTGTATCGCTACATTCAAATCGTCGATACCTTGATTTTGGCAGGAAGAAAGCAGGGACGCAAAATATTTACACCCCTGCTTGATTGAGCTTTCCGTATCTAAAGAATTGGGCGGTAAGCCAAGACTTTCTGAACTCTGCATAACATCTTCTGCTGTACCACCACTTTCTACTTGAATGATAGCCAATAGCACATTGACATACTCGGAGATACCGTTTTCTCTGGCGTACTTTTCCACCATAGGCTGATGTTTCAAAACTTCTGCGGATAAATTCATACCCGTAATGCCAGAAGAAAAGTTGCTGTTCTCGTCGTCGCTGTCCGCACTAATGAGGACACCAAAGAAAAGGACTATGGAAAAGAGGATAGGAAACAGACTGCCAATAAGAGCGATATGTTTCAGTTTCATTTTTTCTTCTGTCCTTTCTTCGTTACAAGGTTACGGTTCTTTTCGGTATGTTCCGTTGTACGCTTTGATTGTTCAAAGGTCTGTTTCTTTGTAGTACGCTCTGCTTTGTAATTCTGGCGTGTTTCCTGCGATACTACTTTTTCTACATTCTGCCTATGTACTGGCTGTGCAGGCTGGGTCGCTTTCTTATCAGAAGCACCAGAAGATAACGGACGCTCTTTCACAACATTTGTCTTGACTGGTTCACTTGCTTTTGAAGTGGTCGCTGTGGCAGGACGTTTCACTTCCTGCATTTTTTCCGCACTCGGCTTTGGAATGGTTGAAGCTGTGACTGGTCGCTCATGGGGACGGGTAGCTCCCGTTGTCGCTGATCCGTCCGTCTTTCTTTGTCTTGCTTCTTGTGCCTTTTGAAGCTCCATACGTTTGTCAGCGATATTTTGTCTATGCTGTGTCTGCTTTTCCAATCGTCCCGTTTGTCTGGACTGCTGTTCCTGCACCATACCACGCTTGAAGTCAGACACGCTGGACTTTGCTTTTTCCTTTGCGGAATATACCGCATAAGCGGTCTGTGTTGGCATATCCTTGATATTCTCTTTGACAGCGTTTGCCTTGTCTTTTACTTTATTTTTCGTATCTAAGACAGCACCAACCTTTGAGCCTGCACGCTGTCCCATGCTGGAAGTGGTATTGCCCCGATTTTCTTTTGAAGCTGTATTTTTTCTTTCCGCTCGTTTATTAGCAACGGCACTTCCAGCCACCGCACCAGCGACACCGCCCGAAATACCGCCAGCACTTACCGCCCTTGCAATACGGTGTTCCATACGCCTAGCCCCATGTCGCATAAACAGATACGGTCTGCGGAAAATTCTTCGTCCCATGCTTTGACTGTCATTAGCGTTCAAAGAGAACATACTCATTAAATCGCCCAGCTTCATGTAGATACCAGCGAAACATACTATCTGCAAAAACGCCACCATGAAAAATGGATAGTCTGTGGATATGTTATAAAACATACTGGAAATACTGAACGCCACCGTTACAATGAGCGTTATTCCTGCCCGTGTCATAATGGTATTAAACACCCTCACGATTGCCTGCTTTGCCATGCTTTCATAGCTCGGTATCATGGAAAGTAAAAAGCTGATAGGTAAAAACATTGCAAAGATAATAAAAAGTATCTGGCTGAACAACATCATGCCCGTAAGTAAGAATACAAATATTGTTATCCCTAAATTGAAGAACAATAGGAAGAACACCATGCCTAAACGGTTTACCACCTGCGGTATCGTCAGATTGTTGTTGTCGTTGTCCTCGATTTCTGTTTTCACGACTTCCTCTCTGGTCTTTCCGTCCTCGTCCTCTGGGCTTGCCGATACGAGAGCTTCTACACGGTCTGCCCCGATTTCCTCTGCGTTGCTGTTTCCAAATTGCAGAAGTAGCCACGGCTGTTCCACTTGAATAGAAAATAAGCTGTCCCGTATCAAGTCTACGCTGTCCTTGCCCTCGCTGTCAGAGTTGGGGAGCATGATTTTTGTTCCCAAATCAAGTGAAGCGGTACTGATGTCTGATGAAAATTCATTTATCTTCTTGATGTAATCGGGAGCATAGGCGATAAACGAAGCGGACAGTACGAACACCACTACAAAGTTGATAACGGCGTGAAGTGCCTTGCTGGTTTCCCGTTTGATAAGTCCCGTATAGGCAACATAAAGTCCCACCACTAAGATAATGAGAAGCAGGAAACCAACATAAAAGCCCGTAGAAGAAAAGCCGTTCTGTGTTACGCCTGCAAGGGTCTGTATGCTCTTTCCGATACTGTCTGCCATATCGTTAATGAAGTCCAGCTTATAGGCTTCCTGCACCACATAGCCCGTAGCATTGCTTAAATAAAGGCTTATCGTCCAGACAAAGTTGGTAATGCAGTAAAGCCCGTACTGCACCGATTTTCCAATCCCGTCCAGCCAGTTCCACGGCAACCACGACCAGCTATTATCCACATAAAAATCAAGCTGGTAATTCGACAACGGATATTTTGAGTAAAGATTTTCTGCATTTATGGTATCGTCTACAAGCCCCGTTGCATGAGCCACCGTCCCCAAAAGTGAAAGCAGGATAAGGGAGAGTGCCACCACGAACAGAGCCATTTTGAGAAAGTGGAAAATCTTCTTTTTTGTGAACGCACCTTTTATCCTTTCTTTCATCACTCCACCTCATTTCTCTGTACGGGCGGTCTGGTATCAAAGGCGTGTAGCAGTTCTTCAAAGACGGGGTGTATCTGTACCACACCGACACGCCCGTATAAGTCCTGCAATAAACATTGTCCGTTTTCCAAATCACGCAAGCGTTTCTGGTTGTTTTCATCGTCCTTGTCGATACCGAAAAATTCTAAGGTCTGCTTTATCTCGTTTATATCCGTGCTTCTAAAGGCAAATTTCAAGCCGATATTGTTTTTCAGACTTTCCTTTGAAACATCATAGGCAGACTGGGTAACAAAATAAACGCCTGCCTGCATAGCTCGTCCAGCACGAACCAGCTTGTTAGAGAGCGTTTCTCCTTGTGCCACATTTAAGAACGCCCACGCTTCATCAAGGTCTACAATCTTAAAAATGCTTCTGTCGCTGTGAATGAAGTCGAGTGCAAAGGTACTAATCACAATCAGCATAGACACCGATAATAATTCAATGGTTGTGTATTCATTAAAAGTGGTGTCTTTATCTGGCAATACTAAGTCCGCTACTTGAATGATATTGAGCTGATTATCTAGGCTGATTGTATTTTTTACTGTCCCGTCTGAAAACAATAAATGTGCAAAATCATAGTTCGTAAAACTGGCAATATGATTTGCAATATGGTTCGCAATCGGCGTATTTTCTTTCCGTAATTCTGTGATAACATTTAACAGCCCTCGGTGTTCGCTTTCAGATACATTGCTGATTGCACTAATAAGCACAGGAAATTTATCTCCGTCACGGGTAGAGATACCCGTTAAGAATGTTAAAATTTCTTTTGCCAGCGTCGCTCCGTCCTCTTTGTCTTTCATAATCACAAATGGGTCAAGAAGTCCTGCATTGTCCTTGTCGCTGGTTAAGTTTACGATATTGATTTCATGGGCGATTTCTGGGAGCGTTTCTTTCCAGTTGCCACGCTCTGATTTTGGGTCTAAGATAACCGCTTGTCCCCCAAAGAGAACCGAATAATACACCAGAAGATTGTTGCAGAACGACTTACCACCGCCAAGCGAACCGACAAAAGCAGAAGCTAAAGCGTTGGTAACTGTACCTTTTATACCTTGACTGGCAAGGGACGGTTGCAGGTACACATTTCTTCCCGTATCAACGGAATAGCCCATATAGATACCCGTAG
>NZ_JADNDC010000006.1:0-148205 GCF_015551645.1 Ruminococcus sp. D54t1_190329_F1 | reverse complement strand
ATCAATATAACAAGCCCCAGCAAAAAGCCGGGGCTAATACTTCAATTATTTTAGGACATTTTCAAAAACGCTTGACAGCAATTTTTTCATATTTTATAAACATTTATTAAAATTGATTTCCTCTAAAGTAAAAAATCTGCCTGTGAATTTTCTCATCACAGACAGATCTCACATTATTATATTAATTTACTTACTGCTCTTTTTCATAAAGAAATTCTTCCGGTAAAGTAACATGAAAGTCTTTGGCTACTGCGCGGAAATCATCAGGAGTAATGGTCTGAAGCTTACGCGGTGCCATGGACATTACCTTCACCAGGATTTCCGCAGACTTCTCTACTGTATGGAGAAGGCCAAAGGTCAGGTCAAAGTCCTCACCGGAGCAGAACATTCCATGATGTGCCCAGATAACAACGTCATATTTCTTCATCAGCTCAGCTGTTTTTACTGCAATTTCTCTTCCGCCTGGTACCATCCAGCCTACAACGCCTACGCCATCCGGGAAAACAACCGGGCATTCTGTTGCAGACTCCCACAGCTCTCTTGTAAATACCTTGTCGTCCAGTGGAAGGACAAAGGTTAATGCGATGGTGTTGGTTGTATGTGCGTGATAAATAACACGATGTCTGCCGTTTGTAAGCTTCTTTTTTACCTCATGATTCATAAGGTGGGTTGGAAGCTCGCTGGTTGGGCGGCCGCCTTCTACCAGTCCCCAGCGGATCCTGTAATTAACACCCTTGTCATCCAGTTCAATGATTGCAAGACAGGCTTCCGGGTCAACTGCTATGTTTCTGAAATATTTGCCACTTCCGGTTACCAGGAAAAACTCTCCTGCAAGTCCCGGCACCTCTGTGCCGATAGGCTGCCACTCGCCTGGTGCATTCAGACGGGGACGGATCATTTCTACTTCTTCTGCTTTCAGACGATAGCTTAAGTTTCCACCGTTTCTCTCATGCCAGCCCTGCTGGAAACCATCGTCCGCCATTTTGATAAAGCCCTTCATAAATTTGGAATCTAAAATCTTCATACCATCTTCTCCTCTTTTATTTTTCGTATCGCCAACTGACGTTTCCTAATAGGAAAAACAATTGTCAGCTGATCGCAATTATGGTCTCAGGGCGTGTTTGTGAGCCCTTTCTTATGAGACCATACGAATACGCTGCGTCCGTTCTTTTTCTTCTTACAGGTATCCGGTATGCTTTTGTTTGCTCTTCTTGTTTACAGACTCAGTATAACACCAATTCTCATTTTGGAAAGAACCTTACTTGCCAAATTGTTTTCCGCTTTTTGCAAATAAGGACCCAAAATAAAAATTTCTGTTTCTAGAGCCTTTTTTTCCAATAAAATAGTAAAAAAATATAATTCTAAATTTTTTGAAAAAAAGTAAAAAAAGTTGTTGACAATTTGCGACAGTTGATAGTATAATAGCAAAGCGAGCTGCGGGAGAGAAATAAATTTCACAGTTTGTATATGGGGTCTTAGCTCAGCTGGGAGAGCATCTGCCTTACAAGCAGAGGGTCACAGGTTCGAGCCCTGTAGGCCCCATACTTATGAAATGAATATGGCGAGATAGCTCAGTTGGCTAGAGCACGCGGTTCATACCCGCGGTGTCGAGGGTTCGAATCCCCCTCTCGCTATTATAGATGTTGCAGATTGCAGCATCTATTTTTTTTATCTATCAGCGAAGCGGACCTGGAATGTCCGCTTCGCTACTTGCTCATGAACGCAGTCGCTTCGCGATCTGTCAGTGGGAGTTTTCAAGTCAAACGCCATAAAACTTGGCATGTATTTTTTCCAGTTAATAATTTTTAAAGGAGTAACTGCATGAATATTGACCCATCTATCCGTAAACTTCTTGATAATGAAGCTACCATCCACGAAGCTCAGATCCGCGCTTTGTTCCAGACTCTTGACCGCAGGTTTGGGCTTCGTGGAGCTTCTGTGCCTATCCGCTTTGGTTACGATGAGGCTGTACTTGGCTCTTATACACCTGCTTCTTCTCATGAAAAGGAAGGCTTCTATTTTTCCCTTCTGTTTATTGGTTATGCCGTAAAGAAGCCTCTTTCCAAAGAGGATCGCCTGGATCTTTATAAGCACGAATACGCCCATTATATGCAATACAATATGAAAATCCCGGCGCAGTATAACTGGCAGGCAGGAAAGCATGGGAGCGCCTGGAAATACTGCTGTTCTCTTGTGGGCGCCGCGCCTACTCCTTATTACAGAATCGGAGAAAGCCTTCTGAAGCACAATTATGACAAAGCTCTGAAAAACCCTATCCATGACAAGACAGTTCCCATCCGGGACACCTACCGCCGTGAACAGGCCTACAAAAGCGCCAAACATAGCGAAATAAAATTCCAGGTAAACGATGTGGTAACTCATCCCAAATTTGGGGAAGGTACTGTAGAGGAAATCGTACAACTGTCCAATTCCGTCAGACTGCATATCCGGTTTGCAGATGATGAGGTAAAAAAGATTGACCAGAAATGGCTGCTACGGTCTGGTCATAAATAGTTATATTTTTACAAAACCCAATAAACTTATCATATAAAAGGAGTAAAAAGCCATGAAAAAAAATCATCATCTACACCGGCAGATTCACCTCTGCCTCATCATTTTACTGCTTCTATTTTGCAGTTCAAGCCAGGTATTTGCCGCAGCAAGGGTAAATGTGAAAAATACCAGGATTAAATTATCAGCCACAAAGCTTACTTATAATAAAAAGGTACAGCGTCCAAAAGTAAGAGTAACTTATAAAGGAAAAGTCTTGAAGGAAAAGAAAAACTATATTGTAAAGTACTCTAAAGGCTGCAAAAAAGTAGGAACTTACACGGTTCAGATTATTGGAAAAGGCACTTATACCGGCACTGCTAAAAAACAGTTTGTCATTTTACCGCCGAAAGCCCAGATAATGAATATCTATGCAAAAACAGCAGCTGCAACTGTAGTAGTAAAAAGACAAACCTCCCAGACCAGTGGTTACCAGCTGCGCTATGCCACTAATTCAAAACTAAAAAATGCAAAAACTATAACAGTCAAAGGTAACAAAAACAACACAATTTTTCTCAATGGCCTCCGTGCCGGGACTACATATTATATGCAAACCCGCACTTACATGACCGTTAAAGGAAAAAAATACTATTCCAAATGGTCTTCTACAGGCCATTGCACAACAAACAGAGAGACAAACAGTACCCACCAAAGTGCAACCCCTACACCTACACCAACGCCTACATCCACACCGGTTCCTACACCCACACCGATTCCCAAAACTGATCTGCCTGCACACGATAAAGAAGGAACTGCACCAGCTAAATATACATATGAAATTTATGGTCTGGACAAACAGAAGGCAGATATTTACACCCGTTGTCCCAAACCTTTTTTTATAAAGACAGACAATCCGGATCCGAACTCTTTTTCCTTGATTTTTAATGGAAATGACTCGCGGACCAGCGCATACAGAAGTGGTTCATCTCGTTTCTTTGATGATATTCCTTTAGAAAACAATGACTCAGAAACTACTTCATTAGAGAAAGTAAAAGGCGGTTATATCAAATACGCGATATTTTGGGAAGCAGGAACCAACACTGTAGAATTCAGGGAATATTCATCATCAGGTTATACGGTTGCAAATACAGTGACATTAAATGTTCTGGATTATGATCAGGCAAAAAACGCATGGATGATTGACATTATTAACAAAACTACAACTGCTGATATGACTCCTTTTGAAAAGATGGACGCTATAAGTGCCTACCTCAGAGAACCAGGCCGCTTTAAATATTTAACACAATATAACGATGATACAGTCAATCTGGCAGCAGATCCCAATGTTCCATTTTTTGTAACTTACCGTTGGGACTCTAGCACATCACCGGCAATTCTCGGTAAGTTCGCTGAATTAGTCGGTGGATTTGATGATATTCATTATTGCTTTAATGATTATCCGGTTGGCTCTCCATCATGGTCCATATGGCATTATGTGGTAAAGCTTACTATAGGAAATGAGACGCGAAACTACGCCGTTTGCCCAATGGCTTCAACCGGCAACGTTGAAGAAATCAAAATGATTGATTTTTCCGATCTGAGTAATATGCGAAAGTTCGGATAATCTTAATTTAACAAATCAAATAAGTCCCCATCCCACTGTTTTAATTGCAAAAAACAGTGAATGGGGACTTTTTTCGATTATTCTATTTCTTAAGCTTCATTTTTACCGGCTCATACGTAGTATTCGTTTCATAGTCATATCCCCGTATTCCGATTTCGTCGGCAAGGTCCGTTTTCTGATAGCTTCTCTGGAAGGTGGCTTCTTTTCCAACCTCTGCCACCTCTGAACCACCGCCAAGGTCGGAAAGCTGCCACAGATTTCCATTCAGATCCATTACGTCAAGGGAAATACTGTCGCACTCTTCTAAGAAGATGCAATGGATTGTGACGTAATCGCCCACTTCTGTTTCTTCTATATCTGCGGACAGGATCTTTACTTTTCCATCTGCAGTTATCCCTTCACCATCCACAGGCACATAGGTCATGTTTTTCCCCTGGCTCTTATCTTCCAGCTGAAAAGTAATATTTGTACGCATCACATCATCAACGCACTTAGCATCAGGAAGCGTGGCAGTTCCAATGCAGGAAACGGTAAGATTCTTACTCTCATTTGTCTTTACCGCGGAAGAATAGAAATCTACTACATCATCTTCCAGATTTCGATAATCTCCCACTGCTGTTTCAATGCCAAGATCTGAATCAAAATCAAAGCTGGCTCCAACCTTTACTATGATCAGCCCTTTTTCTGCGGCATATTCTCCTATTGTCTTGTCACTTTCAATTCCAAGATTTCTTACAGGATCCTCATTCATGGTATCTTGTCCTGCCAGAAGATACTTGCCTCTTTCTTTCGCTGTGACTTCCATCACCACCTGGACGCTGTTCTTATCACATAGGGCTTCCTTCACGGTGTAAGTGAGAATGGAATCGCCATCTTCCTGCTGCACCGGATCTTTTTCAATCATCCCCTTGGCTTCTTCCGGCAACTTATTTCCAACTTCCTGGAAAAATCCGGAAATTCCTATATACTTCTCTGCTGCAAAAACAGTGGCACCAAATGCCATCACTGCCGCAAATGTCAGGATTAAACTGCGCTTCCAGTTTTTCCGTGTACCAATTTTTCCCATTCTGTCAGTGCCATTTATTACTTTTCCCGTTTTTTCTTCTTTCTGATACCCTCTATCGGACTCTGCCGAATTCTCTATCATTTCCAATGTCTCATCTACACGCCTGCGCACACATTCCGGCACTTCTGTTTCTTCTGAAAAAACATCAAACAATTTATCATCCATGAATATATCCTCCTTCATACTCTGCACGAAGCTGTTTTCTGGCTCTGGAGAGCCTTGTAAGCACTGTATTCTGGCTGATTTCCAGAAGAGCGGCAATTTCCTTTACACTAAGGGATTTGCTGTAATACAAAAGCATCACCACCTGGTACTTCTCTTCCAGGGATGCCAGGATTTCCTTCCACTCACAATCTACATAGCCTGATTCCTCGAAGATTCCCTCTTCCATTTCCATCGTAGGAAAAACACGGCCTTTATGCCGAAGCATTTCATTGCAGTTATTGATCAGAATCCGAATCATCCAGGTTTTGAAGTAAGAATCCTTTTTTAAAGTGGAAAGCTTCTCATAACACTTTAAAATCGTTTCCTGTATGGCATCTGCCACATCTTCGTCATTCTTCAGATAGGCCCAGGCTACTTTATACATGCTCTGGGTATTCATCCGGATGAGCTGTGCAAATGCACCGGAATCTCCGGATTTTGCCTTTTTCACCAAATTTTCCATAAGGTTTTTCGCTCCTTTTTGTGTTCTGCAGTACACGAAATTAATTGCTGTATTTCCTTTTACATACATTAGATGGAAATAGCCTGGAAAATATTTCATTAAAATTATTAAATATAGCGCAAGAACTATATTGATGGCAATGCATCTGCGATGACGAAAATCAAAGTAATGAAGATACAAAAAATATCCTGGATAAGTTACAATGCGGAAAAAGCTTTGTACTTACCAGGATATTTCTTTTTTAACGTTTTATTTGCAACGTTTTATTTGAAGTACTCAACACCGGACTCAAAGATCTGAATATCCTGCTGTCCATAGATGTTGATTGCAACGCCATTGTCGCGGCGCTCGCTATGTGCCATCTTACCGAGAACACGTCCATCCGGGCTTGTGATACCCTCAATGTTATAGGTAGATCCGTTGATATTGGATTCTTCGGACTGATCCAGCTCTCCGTTTGGATTTACATACTGGGTAGCTACCTGACCGTTTGCAAGGAGCTTAGCAAGCCATTCATCGTTTGCTACGAAGCGTCCCTCACCGTGGGAAGCCGGGTTGCAGTATACACCGCCAAGTGTGGCTTTCTGCAACCATGGAGACTTGTTGCTTACAACCTTTGTGTAAACCATCTTGGAAATATGACGTCCGATGGTGTTATAGGTCAGTGTAGGAGAATCCTCTTTCTGTCCGCAGATCTCACCGTATGGAACAAGTCCCAGCTTGATCAGCGCCTGGAATCCGTTACAGATACCAAGTGCAAGACCATCTCTCTCATTTAACAGCTTCATAACTGCCTCTTTGATCTTTGCATTCTGGAAGGCAGTTGCAAAGAATTTCGCAGAACCGTCTGGCTCATCACCAGCGGAGAAACCGCCTGGGAACATGATCATCTGTGCCTGATCAATGGATTTCTCAAATATTTCCACAGAATCACGGATATCCTCTGCACTTAAGTTCTTAAATACCTTAACGTCTACCTCAGCTCCGGCTCTCTCGAATGCCTTTGTACTGTCGTACTCACAGTTTGTTCCCGGGAATACAGGAATGAATACACGTGGTTTTGCTACTTTATGCTTGCAAACATAAATGTTCTTAGTATTGTAAACACCATTCTCATAGGTTGCTTCTGGATCTGCTGTCTTTACAGCCATGGCAACTGGTCCGTCATTTTCTTCGCCGGAGGTTGTCTTGAATACTTTCTCCAGAGTGCCTGTCCATGCCTTGTAAGCCTCATCCAGAGTGATCTCAGCGTTTCCGTAGGAGAATTTACCATCAGCTGTTACTTCACCGATCACGGTGTATGTGATGGAAAGCTGACCAACCTTTTCAGCCGGAACTTCCAGAACCAGATCGCCGAAGCCTGGTGCAAAGAAGTCTCTTGTATCCAGGCTATGCTCAATCTTCACGCCCATTGCATTTCCAAATGCCATCTTGCTGACAGCTGCAGCAATACCGTGACGGTCAAGTGCATAAGCGGAAACCACTTTTCCAGCCTGCATATCATTGTGAAGCTTCTCATACTGCTCCATAATGCCTGTATAGTCTGGTAAATCGTACTGATCCTTGGGTGCACGAAGCCATACCAGTTTATTTCCAGCCTTTTTCAGCTCTGGTGTGATCACATCCTGAAGCTTGGCAACATCCACTGCAAAGGAAACCAGTGTTGGCGGAACATCAATGTCATTGAAGGTTCCGGACATACTGTCCTTACCACCGATAGACGGAAGACCGAATCCCATCTGTGCTGCATAAGCACCAAGAAGTGCTGCAAATGGCTGGCTCCATCTCTTTGGATCCTCTGTCATACGACGGAAGTATTCCTGGAAGGTGAAACGGATCTTCTTATAATCACCGCCTGCTGCCACGATTCTTGCAACAGATTCTGTCACTGCATAAGCAGCTCCGTGATATGGGCTCCAGGAAGATAAGTATGGATCAAAGCCATAGCTCATCATGGTTACTGTATTGGTAGTTCCATTCTGTACCGGTACCTTGGCAACCATTGCCTGAGTCTCTGTAAGCTGATTTTTACCTCCATAAGGCATCAGAACGCTTCCTGCACCAATGGAGCTGTCAAACATCTCTACAAGGCCCTTCTGGGAGCATACATTTAAGTCTGCCAGTGTGGAGAGCCATTTTTCTCTCACATCGGCTACGTCCGGACGCTCTTCAAAAAGGTTGCCCTCTTTATTCGGAATTTCAACTTCTACAGTTGTCTCCTGATGTGCACCGTTGGTATCAAGGAATGCACGGGAAATATTTACAATCTCCTTTCCTCTCCAGGAAAGCACCAGTCTTGGCTCTTTTGTTACAACAGCAACCGGAACTGCTTCCAGGTTCTCTTCGTTTGCAAAACCAAGGAATTTCTCTACGTCTTCCGGAGCAACAACAACTGCCATACGCTCCTGGGACTCGGAAATTGCGATCTCAGTACCGTCAAGACCTGCATATTTCTTCGGAACTTTGTCCAGGTCGATCTGAAGACCAGGTGCCAGCTCTCCGATTGCTACGGATACACCGCCTGCACCGAAGTCGTTGCATTTCTTAATAATATAGCTGACTTCCTCACGACGGAACATACGCTGGATCTTACGCTCTGTAGGTGCATTTCCTTTCTGTACCTCAGCGCCGCAGACCTCGATAGAAGCCTCTGTATGTACTTTGGAGGAACCGGTAGCACCACCGATACCGTCACGTCCGGTACGTCCGCCAAGAAGGATGATGATATCTCCCGGATCAGAATTCTCACGGATAACTGCACGTCTTGGAGCAGCACCCATAACAGCACCGATCTCCATACGTTTTGCAACGTAGTTCGGATGATAGATTTCTTTTACATAGCCGGTAGCAAGACCGATCTGGTTACCGTAGGAGCTGTAGCCGTGAGCTGCGCCACGAACCAGTTTCTTCTGCGGAAGCTTGCCTTTCAAAGTCTCTTTTACGGAAACAGTAGGATCGGCTGCTCCTGTTACACGCATTGCCTGATATACATAAGTACGTCCGGAAAGCGGGTCACGGATTGCACCGCCAAGGCAGGTAGCTGCACCACCAAATGGCTCAATCTCTGTCGGATGGTTGTGTGTCTCATTCTTGAAGTTGATCAGCCATTCCTCTTCTTTTCCATTTACATCAACCGGCACTACAATACTGCAGGCATTGATCTCGTCGGACTCTTCCTGATCCTGAAGCTTGCCTTCGGATTTCAGTTTCTTCATAGCCATAAGAGCAAGATCCATCAGGCAGACGAATTTGTCGTCCCGTCCCTTATAAAGGACTTCTCTGTCGGAAAGATATCTGTTATAGGTATCAACGATAGGAGTTTTATAATCACCCTCGTCAAATTTCACCTGTGTAAGCTCAGTGGAGAATGTGGTATGACGGCAATGGTCAGACCAGTAAGTATCCAGAACACGGATCTCGGTCATGGATGGATCACGCTTCTCCTCGTTCTTAAAATAGTTCTGGATATGAAGGAAATCCTTGAATGTCATAGCAAGGTTCAGGGAGCTGTAAAGCTCCTTTAATGGTCCTTCTTCCATATCACGGAAGCCATCAAAGATCTTGACATCTTCCGGGTCTTTGAACTCTGTAACCAGTGTCTCCGGCTTCTGAAGGCCTGTCTCACGGGAATCTACAGGGTTAATGCAATGATTTTTGATTGCCTCGAATTCTTCCTCTGTAATGTCACCTTCGATCACATAAGTAGTTGCTGAACGGATGATTGGCTGTGCATTTTCGTCCAGGAACTGCACGCACTGTACAGCGGAATCTGCTCTCTGGTCAAACTGGCCAGGAAGGAATTCTACAGAAAAAATATGTGCGCCATCTGCTGCCTCGAATTTTTCCAGGTAAAGGTCATCTACCGGAGGCTCGGCAAATACGGTATGGCATGCTTTTTCAAATACATCATCAGAAATATTCTCTACGTCATAGCGGATCAGTTCCCGCACGTTTGTTACAGTCTGAATGCCCAGATAAGAGCTGATCTCATGCTTCAGTTCTTTGGCTTTTACGGCAAAGGATGGTTTCTTTTCTACGTATACTCGTCTTACGTTACTCATTGGAAAACTCCTTTCGTGAATGTGAAATCATAGTGTGGTGTGCTTTTTCATTTTGAAAAAATTGGATGACTGCGTAAAACTGCATCCATTCTTGCATATTTTCGTTTATTATAGTATCATAGGTTTTATCATAAGTAAAATTAATATATCTTATATTTTTTATTACTGTTACTTCTATATGTAAATAAACATGGCTCATCAGTCATAGCAGAGTTTGAGTTACTGTTCACTGACAATATTCCGCGAGGTGTTTTTTGTGAACAAAGTTCACAGAAAACCCGAGAATTAAGTTTGCGCAGCAAACGCTACTTCTTGTGCTTGTCACAAGAAGGTTCGTCTTTCTGTGCATCGCGAAGCGTGTTACTGGTCACGGAGTGGACAGTAACGAGTTTGATTTTGGAGGATTTATATATGGATATCAATCTTGAATTATACAAATGCTTTTACTACGTTGCCACCACCTTAAGCTTCTCTGAAGCCTCCCGCCAGCTGTTCATTTCCCAGTCTGCGGTAAGCCAGGGAATCAAGACTCTGGAAAAAAAGCTGGGACGAGAACTGTTTTTCCGAAGCACCAAGAAGGTTTCCCTTACCCCTGAGGGAGAAATACTTTTCCAGCATGTCAAACCGGCCCTGGAAATGCTTTCCCAGGGAGAGGCACAGCTTCTTGAGGAAGACAGACTTCAGGGGCAGCTTCGGATAGGGGCAAGCGATACCATCTGCCGGTACTTTCTGATTGACTACCTGAAGCGCTTTCATCAGGATTATCCCGGAGTGTGGATCAAGGTCACAAACAGCACCTCCATGGGCTGCGTGGAGCTTCTGGAAAACCGTCAGGTGGACCTGATCGTAAGCAATCTTCCCAATTCCCGGCTTACCGCACACACAAAAGTACAGATGGTAAAAGAATTTCGGGATATTTTTGTTGCCAATCCGGACTTCTTTCCACTTGAAGGAAAAGCCCTGGAAATAAAGAAGCTGATAGAATATCCTCTTCTCACCCTTTCGTCCAAAAGCACAACAAGTGAATATCTTCATCAGTTTTTTGCATCCCACAGACAGAATCTGATTCCGGAGGTTGAGCTTAACAGCAATGATCTGCTTATTGATCTGGCACGCATTGGTCTTGGAATTGCCTGTGTTCCGGATTACATGCTGGCTTCTTTACGGGGACAGGAAACCTCTCTGATAGAGGTCAGCCTGAAGCAGCAGCTTCCGCCCAGACAATTGGCCCTTGTATATCACGAAAGCCTTCCCTTATCCCAGGCTGCCCAGAAGTTTTTTGACTATTTTTCATCAAAAAGCACAAAAACTACTTCTTTTTAGCATATTTTGATAGCTAAATATTACCATATCATGTACAATGTAGATGTATGAAAAAAACAATGGGAGGTATTAAATTTTATGGATCTTTCAACTTTGGTAAAAATGTCAAACACTTACGGAAGCAATCCTGCTTACGTTCTTGCAGGCGGTGGAAATACTTCTGTCAAAGATGAAACCACACTGTATGTAAAGGGCTCCGGTACACAGCTTGCCACCATTAAGGCAGAGGAATTCGTTGAGATGAGCCGCGCCCGTCTCAATGAGATCATGAAAACAGAGTATCCGGGAAATGACACAGAGCGTGAAGCTGCCTATCTTGCAGATGTAATGGCGGCAGTAACAGATGCAGATAAGACCAAGCGTCCAAGCGTGGAAGCATTACTCCACAATTTATTTGCATATACCTATGTACTGCATGTTCATCCTACTCTTGTAAACGGTCTGACCTGCGGCAATGGCGCAAAGGCACTTTCCGAGCAGCTTCTTGGAAAAGAGGTTCTCTGGATCGACATCTGTAAACCAGGATACACTCTTGCACGTATCTGTTATGAGAAAATGAACGCTTATAAAGAAGAATTTGGAAAAGATGTTCAGGTTCTTCTGCTTCAGAATCACGGTATTTTCGTAGCTGCAAATACCGTAGAAGAGATTGGTGTTTTATTTGATGGCGTGATCTCCACCCTTGAAAAACAGGTAAAACGAACAGCTGACGTCAGCGATGCTGTTACCCCGGAAAAAGAGGCTGCTGCACAGAAGCTTTCCCAGCTGCTCGGACATGCTGTAGAGGTTGTACCGGCTGCTGAAGTAGATAATTTTGTAAAAAATAAAGAAGCTGCCGCACCGCTTCTGAAGCCTTTCACTCCTGATCACATTGTATATTGCGGTCCATATCCGTTATTTATTGAAAACATTGATCAGGCAAAAGAAGCACTGGATGCGTTTATGACTGAAAATGATAAAGAGCCAAGACTGATCCTGGTTCAGGGCGTTGGTGCATTTATTATGGAAGATGACAAGGGGAAAGCTGCCAAGGCCCAGCTTCTGGCTAAGGATGCCATCAAGCTTGCAGTCTATGCAGAAAGCTTCGGCGGTCCGCTTCAGATGACAGATGAGATCACTTATTTCATTACCCATTGGGAAGCAGAAGCTTACCGCAGTAAGAAATAAAGAAAAGAAAAAGATTCTGGTAAAAACAGGATGTTACAATCTTGTTTTTACACAGAATCTTTTTTGCAAATTATATGCCACAATTTGTGTGATTTTCTATAGTGTTCTCAGCCTCTTACTGTGGCATAACCCCATCTGCTGCTTCGATATACGGATTATCGATCTCATCAAAGGCGCCCTCGTCAACCTTGGCTGCATAGGCCGGGTCGATTGGCATTTTGCCAAGAACCGGAACATTCAGGGATGCGGCGATCTCGTCAATGTGGCTTTCGCCGAATACTTTCAGCTCTTTGCCGCAGTCTGGACATTTCACATAGCTGTAGTTCTCTACAAGACCCAGAACCGGCACCTTCATCATTCCAGCCATATTGTATGCCTTCTTCACGATCATGCTTACAAGATCCTGTGGAGAGGTTACGATCACGATTCCCTGGATCGGAAGGGACTGGAATACAGTCAGCGGAACGTCGCCTGTTCCTGGCGGCATATCTACGAACAGGTAATCTACATCACCCCAGATAACGTCTGTCCAGAACTGTTTTACCATATTGCCAAGGATCGGTCCACGCCAGATTACCGGAGTGTCCTCAGTTGGAAGAAGCAGGTTAATGGACATAACCTTGATTCCGTTTTTGGTCTCCATAGGGAAAATACCGCTGTCGTTTGCCTGGGCAGCACCTTTCAGGCCATACATTTTCGGGATGGATGGTCCTGTGATGTCTGCGTCAAGGATTCCTACTTTATAGCCTTTCTTTGCCATTCTGTTTGCAAGAGATGCTGTCACGAAGGATTTTCCAACGCCGCCTTTACCACTTACAATACCGATCACATGCTTTACATTGGACATTGCATTCATTGCCGCCTGCATGCTCTGCGGATTTTTCTTGCTGGCACAGCCTTCACAGCTTGATTTGTCGCAAGTCTTGCTGTCACATTCTTTTGCCATTTTTATCTATCTCCTTTTTCCTTATTTATTTCATAAACCTGTCAATTGCACGTTCCAGTTCCTTGATAGCGTCCTTGTCTCCATGCTCTACCGCGTCCACAATACAGTGTTCAATGTGATCCTGTAAAATAATCTTGCCTGTATTATTAATAGCAGATTTCACTGCGGAAAGCTGGATCAGCACTTCGCTGCAGTCCCGGCCGTCTTCCACCATACGTTTGATAGATTCCAGGTGTCCGATTGCCCGGGAAAGCCGGTTCAGTACAGCCTTGGTCTGTGCATGACTGTGGTGATGTCCGTGTTCTCCATGGGAATGCATGACAGTGGTGCCATCTTCCAGAACATGGGTATGCATATGCTCTTCCTCGCCTTCATGCAGGTGGTTCTCTAAATGTTCTTCTATCATGTCATCCTCCTGTTTTTCCAACCATTTCGCATATCCAACAGTGTTCTGTGGATGGTTTCTGACTGGTGTAATTCTTTTGAAGCACGTCCGTTTATTATAACATACTTCCCTTAAATATGCACTATTTCTGATGATTGTATTAAAAAATATGCCTTAGAGCCTGTTTGAAAAATCATTCCCGCAATCTGCACGCCCTACTTTGCGGTATATTTTGTCTGAATTCGGTTGCCGCAGCCCGCTACGGCGCCCTCATCCGGACAAAATCTCCCACAAATTGTGACGCACATCTTGCGGAAAGCCTTTTTCAAACATGCTCTAAGGTCGTTGTTGTAAGCAGTAGCTTAAAATCCGCTTCGTGACCTGCAGCTTATATTTCCGTAAAGGAACATCTCTGTTTGATCTGGGAGGTCTGGATGTCAAATATGATGGTGCCATCTTCCAGAACCGTCTTCTCATAGGTTACTTCTTTTCCCTTAAATTTATTCTTTACATATTCTTCCGGGTCTTCTATCTCCACCTCATCTACAAACACATCCCGCATCTGATTCCTGGGGCATTTGTTGAAAATTTCCCAGATTACTTCATACTCTTTCATATTCTCACCTGCTCTCGTATAATAAGTTTGCAGGCAAGAAAAATCGCTTACAGACTTATTTCTTTTTATGGTATAGAGGTAAGGACATCTAAGAGGTATTCCCCTCTTCCCTCGTAAAATCATCTGCTTCTTTGTCAGCTCCCGCATTTGCATTACTGTTTCCCCAGCTGACTGCAGATGTTTTTCACAATAAAGTGAATCCTTTTTCCATAAATTAATTTCATTATAGATATTTTGTACTTTTTTGTCAAAAATAATTGAACTTCTTCAGAGAATGTCGTATCATAGAAACATTAAAACCGAAATGACATGAAGCGAAAAGGAGATATAGCCATGCAGCTTTTAAAAGAACGTATTCTGAAAGATGGCGTTGTGAAACCAGGCAATATATTAAAGGTAGACAGTTTCCTGAACCACCAGATGGACATTGACCTGATCAATGAGATTGGTAAGGAGTTTAAGGCGCGTTTCTCAGACTGCCCCATCACCAAGATCCTCACTATTGAAGCTTCCGGTATTGGCATTGCCTGTATTGCAGCACAGTATTTTCATGTTCCTGTAGTATTTGCCAAGAAATCCCAGAGTGTAAACCTGGACGGCGAGATGTACTGCACCAAGATTGAATCCTTTACCCATAAGAAAGTTTATGATGTTATTATTTCCAAGAAGTTCCTTAGTCCAGAGGATCACGTACTTCTTATTGATGATTTCCTTGCAAATGGCTGTGCTCTTCTCGGACTGATCGATATTGTAAAGAAATCCGGAGCTACTCTTGAAGGTGCCGGAATCGTAATTGAGAAGGGCTTCCAGCACGGCGGACAGCAGATCCGCGATATGGGTGTCCGTCTGGAATCTCTGGCTATCATTGATTCCATGACAGATGATTCCCTGACCTTCCGCGATTAATTTTTAAGAGCAAAAATACCAGTAATCACCAAACGATTACTGGTATTTTCATTTTACTTACGTATTTTCATTTTACTTCCGTTTTATGCTTTTCCACTACTCTGCAGCTTGCTATTGCTCTCCTGGTTTTCTCCATCCTTTACAGCCGGAACTTCTTCTGTGCTCACTTCAGGCTCATCCTTTGGAATTACCTGGCTCTTTTTCTCAGGCTCACCACCTTCCGGTGTAAGACTCGCCTCCGGCGTCACTGTCACTTCCGGTGTCGGACTTACTTCCTCGGGAACAGGCGTAGGAAAGGCTTCCGGCGCGATCATTTCTGCCAGATAGAATCCATTATCCACAAGAATCTGATAATTATCCTTATCGATCAGCTTTCCATCACAGGTAACCGTTCCAATGATCTTCACACCATTATCATACTGGGAATAATTATTGATATCAACGTCATCCCCATTCAGGTAGGTTTCCACCAGCTTCGTCAGGGCTTCTGCCAGATCCCGGCGATCCAGCATGACTGTAAAACCGATTTTTTCTTCTGCCACACTTTTAACAGCATCTGCATCTGCATTTACACCTGTGATCAGAGGCCAGTTCTCATCACCAGGCTGGAGCTGCTCTTTTTCCAGAAGCTCCAGAGCTGCCAGAGCAAAATCATCAGAAGCAGTGCAGATAATATCCGGAGTTTTCTCCAGAGAATAAAATTCGTCTATCTCAGATTTCAGCTGCTTCTTCGCAGTATCTGTATTCTGATCCATAATGCTGGTTTCATCAAAAGTCACACGGCCGGAACGGCAAATCAGGGTACCATCGTCAATATACTCCTGCAGAACCTCCATTATTCCGTTAAACAGGAATAACGAGGCGTCATCAGCTGGAGAGCCCATAAGAAACTCTATGGTACGGGCACCTCTGTCTTCCCGGACTTTATCCAGTTCTTCTTTCTCTACAATATTTTTGGCAATCTCTTTTCCAATTGCACGCATATTAAAAGTGACAAAATATTTCACGTTGGGCGTATCCATGATCAGATTGTCATAGTCAATCACCGGAATTGAGAGCTCGGAAGCCTCTTCCAGTACATCTGTAAGACCATATGGATCAACAGGTGAAATTACCAGTGCTTTCAGTTTCTCATCCTGAAGAAGCTCCCTGATCTGTTCTGCCTGGGTGTCAGAATCGTCCCCGGCAAAATACATAGCAGCTTCATAACCTGCCTCTTCCAGACGTGATTTCAGTTCTGTACGCTCCAGACTGCTGTTGATATCCTCTCCCTCTTCCGGAAGCAGAACCCCCACCTTATCAAGATTTTCCTCCGGTGCTTCAGTTGTCTCACTTTCTTCTGAATTTTCATCACTTTTATCACTGTCCTGTTTATCGGACTTTCTATTCGTATCCTTTTTGCTGTCAGCGTCCTTCGTGTCTCCAGTGCCCTCATTTTCGTCCTCAACGCTCTCTTTTACAGCCTCGGTGGCTTCATTTTTACCACAGCCTGTGAGAAAAGCACTGCACACCAGAAGTCCGGTAAGAAGTCCTGCAATTTGCTTTTTCATAAAAATTCCTTTCTATGTAACTTCATATCATTCTCTATTTTCAAGCTTTTTCAAATAGTATACTTACTTATATTCTTTCAGGATTCCCTTCAGATAATCACGGTAAGCCTGAACTGACTTCTTAGGCTTCATAAGGATTACATCTTTCCCCATGCCTGTAAGCCATCCGTAAAACTCAGAGGTCTCATCCACCTGCACCGCAGCAACGAAAGTATCCTCTTCTTTCTCCTTGTACTGGGCATAATTTCCAAGTGCTGCCATAACTTCTTTCTTTTTCTTGTTTCTGCAAAGAAGTCTCACTGGTTTATCCTCCTCAGAATCTGATGGTGGAAGCAGCCAGGAATTTTTTGCTTTTTTATGAGCCTCGCTGGAAAATACACTCCCCTCAGTCTCTGCTCCAACACTATTTGGAGCAGAGTTTTGCGGATTTGCACCATTCTTTTCGGTAATAGCTGCACTTACGCTTTCTGCGGCTGCCTCTCCGGCAACATAATATCCGGTATACTTTCCTCTTTTAAACTTAATGTCCATGCCAAAGCTTCTCAGCACTTCCATATCGTCATAAATACTTTTTCGCTCAGCACTGACTCCGTTTTCCTGAAGTTTTCCGATAATTTCCTGCATAGTGCACGGATGTGTTTCACTGGTCTCTCTCAATATTTTTTCAAGATAAAGGATTTTCCCTTTTTGATTGATTCCTTTTGCCATATCGTTCCCCTTATTTTTATCTGTACATATCCCAGAGCGTGTTTGAAAAAAGGCTTTCTGCAAGGCAGGAATAATTTTTCAAACAGACTTTGGAGCTTGTTTGTATCAGTTCTCTTTTACAAAGCGATGATATACGTAAGCATTTGCTGCTTTCTCTTCTGTATCATCCAGCGGCGCAAGCCGGATTTCCTTTCCGTATTTCTGCTCAAGGGCATGTGCGATCAGCCAGTCTGCCAGCTGCGGATTCTTGGGTAGAAGCGGACCGTGAAGGTACGTTCCGATTACATTCTTGTAAACCACACCCTCATAGCCTGTTTTTCCATCATTTCCAGAGCCATAGAGTACTTTTCCCAGAGGCTTGCAGTTATTAATGCAGGTTCTTCCTCCATGGTTCTCAAATCCAACCACAGGCATATCAAAAAGGTCGCTTTTCAGCACAATATTGCTGATCAGACGTCCCTCTCCCTGTTCGGTGTAAAGATCTACCAGGTCAAGCCCTGTAATGGTTCCCTGATCTGTCTTATAATATTTTCCAAGAAGCTGGTAACCACCGCAGATAGCGATAACTACGCCTCCATCTTCCACATATTTCTTAAAATCCGGCTGAATTTCCTTCAGTTTCTCACAAACCAGCATCTGCTCCCTGTCGGAACCACCGCCCAGTAGCACAATATCCAGTCTGGAAAAATCAATCTTGTCACCCAGTTCAAAAGCAATGGTCTCTGCCTCAATTCCACGCCACTGGCAGCGTCTCATAAGGCACTGGATATTTCCTCTGTCTCCATACAGGTTCAGGAGATCAGGATATAAATGTCCGATTGTCAGTTTCATTCCTTTTCTCCCTCCATTTTCTTAAGAATATTATGAGTGCTGAATAATGCAGTGTAGTTTACCAGAACGTAGAGATTGCCTACGCCGTCTTCAATTCTTTTTCGGATCGCTGTTTCCACATTTTCCTCAAGCATAACCGGAATGTCCACATATTTCATCCGGAGGCGCATATCCTGGCAGCGGATACCGCTGACTGTAATGGAATGAATGCTTGCATCGCCCAGAAGGTCAAAATCCACATCCCAGAGCCAGGAAATATCTGTTCCATCCTGTGCATTGTCGTTGATGGTGATAATAATATCTTTCTGTGTTTTATCCTGCATAACTGCGGAAATATTCTGGTTAAAACCGGCAGGATTCTTTGCAAGATTCAGCATAACACCAGTGCCTTTAATACGGAACTGTTCCATACGACCATTTTCCGGATTAAATTTCTGAAGCATATTCTGGAAATGCTCTCCGGAAAATCCAGCTGTACGCAGCCCGGCATAAGCAGCCAGAATATTATATACATTATAAAAGCCTTTGTAATTGGCTGTAAGGTGCTTATCCTCCACCTGAAAGGACAGTTGATCACCAACCTTTACATCATGGGCATCATATTTGATTTCCGGTCTTGCA
This sequence comes from Ruminococcus sp. D54t1_190329_F1, assembly GCF_015551645.1. Taxonomy (NCBI): domain Bacteria; kingdom Bacillati; phylum Bacillota; class Clostridia; order Eubacteriales; family Oscillospiraceae; genus Ruminococcus; species Ruminococcus sp. D54t1_190329_F1. The sequence goes on along the minus strand of NZ_JADNDC010000006.1, from coordinate 129,244 downwards.
AAGCCACAGGATGGGCACTTGTAATCCCCCAGCTGACTATAGTGGTAAAAACTGTATTCCAGCCTGGCACCACACTTTTTACAAAAACGTCCTTCCCGTATCTCGTTTGCCGCACTCTTCTGGACAGGCTTACTGATTCCGTATGTGATATACGGATTGCCGCTGTCCATAGCAAGATACGCCGAAAGCGCATCATCCGCATTTACGATTACCTGCATTTTCGGTACTGTGCGGATCATCTCTTCCAAAATGTTCATGGTAATATCAATTTCACCGTAGCGGTCCAGCTGGTCGCGGAACAAATTAGTCAGAAGCATGTAGTCCGGCTTCAGGCCTGGAAATACATGGCGGGTAGAAGCCTCGTCTACCTCAATGCAGGCATAATCTGCATCCAACCTGCCTGTAGGTCCGGCAGCCAGCACAAAGGCTGCTACAACGCCGTTTAACATGTTAGAACCGGTGTGATTGCAGACTACTTTCTGCCCTTCATTTTCAAGGGCTGCGCAGAGCATGTTGTTGGTGGTTGTCTTACCGTTGGTTCCACAGGTTACAAATATTTTCTTCCGCACCTGAGAAGAAAGATCTTCCAGAATGTCAGGATTGATCTTTAATGCGATCTTGCCCGCCCAGGTCACTCCCTGGCGTCCCATTTTCCTGCAGATAAAGCCTGCAGATTTCGCTGCAAAAACAGCAGCCATTGTTCTGATTTTCATGTGTATTTAATCCTTTTTCACTACTATTCACAGGGCAAAGCTCAAAAAGCAATTATGAATGAGCCAATGAATGGCAGTCCTTTTCAAGTATTATTTTCGTATGTTATATAATTAGACAGTGCAGCTTAATTCAGGTTATCTGTGATCAGTACATCTGTACAGACACCTTGCGCCCCATTCGCCAGATATCTTCTGGCTTCCTCTTTGTCATTTATGGTATAAATATATACCAAAATGTCCCGTTCGTCAAAAATTTTCTGCACTTCTTCGGACCAGTAGTCACGATAAATGGTTACAGCCATGATTTTATTGGTTTGACAGAATTCTGCAATATCGTTCAATTCTTCTGTGGTATATTCCTGCCACAGAGAATAGATATATGCAGGAAATTTATACAAAAGTGCTGTTCCAGGATACATGGCTGAATTGTATATTTCCGGGATGATCTGTTTAAGCGTATGCTCGATGCCAGCTTTTATAGAGATTTCCCTGTACTGTGCATAATCCTCAAGAGTACGCTGGTAATTGCGGACAGAATATTGTTTGGAATCTATCATTACAAATGCATCCGGATATTCGTCCAGCAGTTTCAGAAGGTCTTCAAAGGTCATAGGGGTGTATTTCCCATATATAGGCGTATTTAAAAATTCTTCTGAGGATAGAACTTTTCGTTCTTCTCCTTCCCATTGTCCAAGAGACTCTTTCCAGTTATGGCGGCACACCCATACTCCATCACTGGTCTGCGTCAGATCCACCTCAAACAGGCGGCAGCCTTTATCATAATAATTGATAAAGCTTTCTCTGGAATTTAAGTATGTGAGACCGTCAATCCCACCCAGAGCATGCGTTATAATATTGTAATTTTCCCAGTCAAATTCCGGTGTATTCACTGGAATTTCTTTTTTCGCTTCGTACCGGGCGGAGCCTGTCAAAAGCCAGGCTAACAAACAAATTTCTATTAATAAAAGTAACTTTCTCACATTGGTATCCCTAAATTAAGAAAAAAGAGATATCTACGAAACGTAAATATCTCTTTTCTTATAATCAGTAATTCTGTTTCGGATTAAACCAGCTCGATGAGCACTTCCATAGCGCCATCACCTTTACGCTGTCCAATCTTAACGATTCTGGTGTATCCACCGTTACGGTTAGCGTATTTTGGTGCGATTTCCTCGAACATCTTCTTAACCATATCTACATCTTTGGTGTTTTTCTTCTTGCCAGCGCCCTTAGCCGGAACTTCTTTAACCGGGTAGAACACTTTCATCATCTGACGACGAGCGTGAAGTCTGGATGGAGCATCTTTTGTGATCTGCTTCTCAACTTCATCGTAAACAGTTTTCTTCTTACCGTCTACAACTTCTTTCACTCTCTTGCCTTCAGCGTCTTTTCTTGCAACTTTAGCTGTTACAGTAACAGTCTCAAAGTTGTCTTTCTCGCGAACAGCCATAGCTACAAGGCCTTCAGCGATCTTACGGATCTCTTTAGCTTTAGCTTCTGTTGTAACAATTTTTCCATTGTATAACAGATTTGTAACCTGGTTTCTTAACAGAGCTTTTCTCTGGTCAGCTGTTCTGCTTAATTTTCTATATTTTGCCATTTAATTTTCCTCCATCTGTGGGACAGCAGTCCACGCTTGTTCGGTCTTACTGGGCTGCTGCTTAGCAAATCCCCACTGTAATAATCTTACGCGATACCTTTATGGTTATCTTACTCTTCTGTTGGCTGAAGCTGTAAGCCCAGCTCTTTCAACTTGGCAAGTACTTCCTCTAAAGACTTACGTCCAAGGTTACGTACTTTCATCATGTCGTCAGAAGTCTTATTGCAAAGCTCCTCAACAGTATTGATGCCTGCTCTCTTCAGACAGTTGTAAGAACGAACTGAAAGCTCAAGCTCATCAATGCTCATTTCAAGAACTTTCTCTTTCTCATTGTCTTCTTTCTCGATCATAACCTCAGCGGTCTTTGCATTCTCGGAAAGGTCAATGAAAAGGCTTAAATGCTCGCTTAATACCTTTGCTGCAAGGCTTACTGCCTCATCAGGATCCAGCGTGCCGTTTGTGTATACATCAAGTGTCAGTTTATCAAAGTCTGTAACCTGACCCACACGTGTATTCTGCACAACCATATTGACTCTCTCAACCGGGCTGTAGATTGCATCAACTGCAATTACACCGATTGGCATGTCATCTGATTTGCCCTTATCCGCACTCACATATCCGCGGCCTTTTGTAATGGTAAGTTCCATTGCAAGTCTGCAATCCTTACCACCGTTTAAGGTAGCGATTACCTGATCCGGATTCATGATCTCGATATCCTGATCTGCCTGAATATCAGCAGCTGTCACAACACCTTTGCCCTCACACTCAATGTATGCGGTCTTCGGCTCATTGTCAGCACTGTTATTCTTGATTGCAAGACTCTTAAGATTCATGATGATCTCTGTCACGTCTTCTTTTACTCCAGGGATGGAGCTGAATTCATGAAGAACACCATCGATCTTAACCTGACTTACTGCAGCTCCCGGCAGGGAGGACAGCATAATTCTTCTAAGAGAATTGCCAAGTGTAGTACCGTAACCTCTTTCAAGAGGTTCTACAACGAATCTTCCAAATTTTTTATCTTCAGATATCTCGGTAATTTCGATTTTTGGTTTATTAAAATCAAACACTATAAATTTCCCTCCTTCTGGGTTGTATGCAATTGAGGGTATTATCAGGGCTCATTATTTGGAGTACAACTCGACGATAAGCATCTCGTTTACAGGAACGTCAATTTCTTCTCTTGTAGGAAGCTCTTTTACAACGCCCTTAAGATTCTCCTGGTCAGCCTCAAGCCAGTTCGGAACAAGTCTTCCGCCTGTTACCTCAAGGATTCCTTTGTATCTCTCAGAACCTTTGCATTTCTCTTTGATCTCGATGCTGTCGCCAGCTTTTACGAGATAAGAAGGAATGTTAACGCATTTTCCGTTTACAAGAACGTGCTTGTGGTCAACGATCTGACGAGCTTCTTTTCTTGTTCTTGCAAATCCCATACGGAAAAGAACATTGTCAAGTCTTGTCTCAAGCATGATCATCAGGTTCTCACCAGTCTGACCTTTCATTCTGTCGGCTTTCTTGTAGTAGTTACGGAAAGGTTTCTCCAGAACGCCATAAATGAATTTTGCTTTCTGTTTTTCTTTTAACTGAAGACCGTACTCAGATACTTTACGGTTTGCACGTTTTAACTGTCTTGTGGATTTTTTATCAATTCCTAAATAAATTGGATCCATTCCAAGGGATCTACATCTTTTCAGGACCGGTGTTCTATCTACTGCCATCTTGGCTTACCTCCTAATTCAATTAGACTCTTCTACGTTTTGGTGGACGGCATCCGTTGTGCGGAACCGGAGTTACGTCACGGATACTTGTTACTTCAAGACCGCATGCCTGAAGGGCACGGATAGCAGCCTCACGACCTGATCCTGGTCCTTTAACCATTACGTCTACTGTTTTTAATCCATGAATTAAAGCAGCCTTTGTTGCAGTCTCAGCTGCCATCTGTGCTGCATAAGGAGTAGATTTCCTTGAACCTCTAAATCCCAGACCGCCGGCACTTGCCCATGAAAGAGCGTTTCCTTCGTTGTCAGTCAGAGTAACAATTGTGTTGTTAAAAGAAGACTGGATATGTGCCTGTCCGTGTTCAACGTTTTTCTTGACACGACGTTTTGTTGTCGTTTTTTTAGTTGTTTTTGCCATTTTAAAACTAACCTACGCTTTCCTTAATCAATCAAAATTTATAGTTAGGATACTGAATTATTTCTTCTTATTTGCTACTGTTCTCTTCGGACCCTTGCGTGTTCTAGCATTGGTCTTGGTCTTCTGACCACGAACCGGAAGTCCTTTACGATGACGGATTCCTCTGTAGCATCCGATTTCCTGCAGTCTCTTAATGTTCAGGGCGATTTCTCTACGAAGATCACCTTCTACCATCATTGTCTCATCAATGACAGCCTGAAGTCTCTTAACTTCATCATCAGTCAGGTCTCTGACACGTGTGTCAGGATTTACATTTGCCTGAGCAAGGATTTTGTCTGCACTTGGTCTTCCGATACCATAAATATAGGTAAGACCGATTTCGATTCTTTTCTCTCTTGGTAAGTCTACACCAGCTATACGAGCCATGTACTGTTTCCTCCATTTTCTTTACTGAAAGTTCTGCGTCTTCGTACATCACTTGTATCAGATACAAGGTGAAATGGGATGCATCCATACGCACTCTTTCTTAATTCTTAGTTCCTAATTGGGGTGCCTCGGTATAACACCCAGCTGCTTTTGGCGATTCGCAGCCTTTCCGAAATTTGCGGCCAACGGGCCAACGTTGCCTCCGGTATTAGGCAATACATGCTTAGTTCATTATATGTCAGATGATACAACCCATCCGGGTGTTTCACCTGCAGCCGCATTCACAAACAATGGATCAATCAACCCTGACGCTGTTTGTGCTTTGGATTCTCACAGATAATTCTGATAGAACCTTTTCTCTTAATGACCTTGCATTTCTCGCAGATCGGTTTTACAGATGATCTTACTTTCACTGGAAATCCTCCTTCCGTAAAATATAGCATTAAAATCTGCAGTTTAGGGCGCAGTTATACACACGTACAAGCGCGTCCGCATTGTATTGTAGCATTATGGTCTACAAAATGCAAGCAGTTTTTTAAATTTTTTTTACATTTTTCTAATTTTTTTAGTTTCCTGAAGTTTGAAACATTTTTTCTGTGTTCAGTTTCTTCTATAATAGAAGAAACTCCTGTACCATAGAAGCATTTTCTCAGGCACAGGAGTTTTATATTCATTAATCCGAATTTGCTATTAACGAATCTGAATTACTTATCTCGCCAGATGATTCTTCCCTTGGAAAGATCATATGGGGAAAGCTCCATTGTTACTTTGTCTCCTGGAAGAATACGAATAAAGTTCATGCGCAGCTTGCCGCTGATATGAGCAAGTACAACATGTTTGTTTTCAAGTTCCACTTTAAACATTGCGTTTGGCAGCTTCTCTAAAACAGTGCCTTCTACTTCAAGTACATCTACTTTTGACATTTTATACCTCCTGTATCGCCTTAATGATAATGATTAATACTCTGTGAGTGTCAGAATCTCCGGTTCGCCATCTGTAATCAGTATGGTGTTCTCATAATGTGCGGAAAGGGAACCATCCATGGTCACCACTGTCCATTCGTCATCCAGCCAGCATACATCTGCTCTGCCCATATTGATCATGGGCTCTATGGCAAGTGTCATGCCTGGAAGTAATTTCACTCCCCTGCGTTTCTGAGGGAAGTTGGGAATCTGCGGATCTTCGTGAAGATGAGTACCAATCCCATGTCCCACAAGATCTCGTACAATACCATAACGGTATTTCGCCGCATACGCTCCGATTGCCTTGGAAATATCATTGAGATGATTTCCTGCTTTCGCGAATTTTATTCCTTCAAAGAAGCACTGCCTGGTTACATCCATAAGCTGCTTGGCTTCTTTGGAAACTTCTCCGACTGCATAAGTACGGGCCGCATCAGAATGATATCCTTTATAGATCAGTCCTGCATCAATCTTTACCAGATCACCATCCTGGATAATTTTGTCCTCCGAAGGAATTCCGTGGACCACTTCATCATTCAGGCTGATGCAGAAAGAGCCAGGAAAGCCTCCATAATTCAGAAAATTGGGAATGCATCCCATGGAACGGATCATATCTTCGCCGATACGGTCGATCTCCTTGGTACTCATTCCTGGTTTAATATAAGGGATCAGCCCGTCATGGACTTTTTCCAGAAGATGTCCGGATTCCCTCATAAGTTCAATTTCTTGTGCTGTTTTTATTGAAACTGACATTACTTCTTATCCTCTATTCTATTCGCCAAGGATCTTCACAATATCACCAAATACCTCATCCAGGTTCTTGGTGCCATCTACAGTTTTCAGTACGCCCTGACCAGTATAGTAGTCGATAAGCGGCTGAGTCTGCTCATGATATACATTCAGACGCTTCTGTACAGTCTCCGGCTTGTCATCGTCACGAAGCACAAGATCCTCACCGCATGTATCGCAAACCCCCTCTGTCTTCGGAGCTGCAAATACAACGTGGTAGGTTGCACCACATTTTACGCATGCGCGTCTTCCACCCATACGGTTCACGATATTCTCATCCGGAACATCAACATCAATAGCATAATCAATCTTGCTTCCCAGCTTGCTTAAAGCATCGGTAAGGCATTCAGCCTGTGGGATTGTTCTTGGAAAACCGTCCAGAACATAGCCGTTCTTGGCATCCGGCTGCTGGATTCTGTCCACAACAAGGTCGCAGGTAAGTTCATCCGGTACAAGCAGTCCCTGGTCCATATAAGTTTTTGCTTTTTTCCCAAGTTCTGTGCCATTTTTGATATTGGCACGGAAAATATCGCCTGTAGAGATATGGGGAATACCATATTTCTCAGCAATTTTCTTAGCCTGGGTTCCTTTTCCTGCACCTGGTGCACCTAACATGATAATTCTCATAAAAAGCCCTCCATTTTCTCATACTACGAATTAAGGCTGTGACGCATATAAGCACCACAACCTTTATTCTTTTAGTTGTTCAGGAAGCCTTTGTAATTGCGGACAAGCATCTGTGATTCAATCTGTTTCACAGTCTCCAGGATAACTCCAACAATAATGATGATGGAAGTACCACCGAAGGATACGTTTGCACCGAATACTCCATTGAAGAAGAACGGAATAACCGCAACGATAATCAGGCCTACTGCACCTATAAATATAATATAATTTAAGATTTTAGTCAAATAGTCTGACGTTGGTTTTCCTGGACGAATACCAGGAATGAAACCACCCTGCTTTTTGATATTGTCTGCAACTTCCAGCGGGTTGAATGTGATGGAAGTGTAGAAATATGCAAAGAATACGCAAAGTACAATATACAGAAGCAGTCCCCAGCTATACTGTGGCTGACTTGGATTACACCAGTTATTGGATGATAATCCTCGAATAATCTCACTGCCGATGCCGGTTCCATTAGCTTTTCCTGCAAGCTGTGCGATTACGCCTGGGAAAGACATAATTGAGGAAGCAAAGATAACCGGAATAACACCAGCGGTGTTAACTTTCAGCGGTATATTGGTAGTCTGACCACCCATCAGCTTTCTGCCGACCATTTTTCTGGAATACTGAACAGGAATTCTTCTCTCTGCACCGTTAAGGATCAGTACAAATACCACCATGACAACGATTATTGCAACAATGATAACCCCTGCAAGCAGTCCTTTTGCAATTGTTTTTCCTTTGATGAAGTTCTCATAAAGAAGAGATAAGTCACTTGGAACACGGGAAACGATGTTAATGGTCAGGACGATGGAAATACCATTTCCAACACCCTTCTCAGTAATACGCTCACCGATCCACATCAGCATGGCAGAACCAGCTGTGAGGCAAGCAACTACAGTTAAGCCTTTAAAGAAGTTCATGTTCGGGATCAGACCCTGGCGACCAAAACCGATTGCCATTGCCACAGACTCAAACAACGCAAGACCAACAGTTACATAACGGGTAATGGCAGTAATTTTCTTTCTGCCCTCTTCTCCATCTCTCTGCATCTCCTCCAGAGCCGGAATAGCAATTGTGAGAAGCTGCATGATAATGGATGATGTAATGTATGGCGTGATGTTCAATGCAAAGATTGACATCTGGGTAAATGAGCCACCAGTGAACGCATCAAAGAAATTGAATGCGTCACCAGTGTTTTTAGCAAACCACTCTTTAAAGAAATCGCTATCTACTCCCGGAACAGGAAGCTGTGATCCGATACGGATGACAAGAATCATCCATAATACATAGAGGAGTTTACGTCTCATCTCTTTTACTCTGAAAACGTTTTTGAGAGTTTCAAACATTTGATCACCTCTATTAGATCAGCTCTACTGTACCACCTGCAGCTTCGATTTTAGACTTTGCAGTCTCACTTACAGCATTTACTTTAACTGTAAGCTTCTTGGTAAGCTCGCCGTTTCCAAGGATTTTAACGCCGTCACCAGCTTTGGAAATTGCACTGCTTGCAAGTAAGCTCTCAACTGTAACCTCTGCACCATCCTCAAAACGGTTCAGAACATCAACGTTGATTGCAATGATCTCTTTAGAGTTTCTGTTTGTGAATCCTCTCTTAGGCAGACGTCTGTATAAAGGCATCTGTCCACCTTCAAATCCCGGTTTCTTGTGTCCGGAACGTGCTAACTGTCCTTTATGGCCTTTACCGGCTGTTTTGCCGTTTCCAGAACCATGTCCACGGCCTCTTCTGAAGTTATCGCTGTGCTTAGAACCCTCAGCTGGTCTTAAGTTTGATAATTCCATTATGGCACCTCCTTTTTGTAATTATGCTTCTTCTACTTTTACCAGGTGCTGTACCTGCTGAATCATTCCTCTTGTTGCCGCATTGTCTGGCATCTCAACTGTTTTGTGCATTTTGGTAAGACCCATTGCTTTAACAGTAAGTTTGTGCTTCGGAACTGCGCCAATCGGAGATTTTACTAAAGTAACTTTTAATGTATTTGCCATTTTAATATTCCTCCTTAAGCCAGAATCTCATCAACAGATTTTCCACGAAGTTTTGCAACTTCTTCCGGAGTTTTTAACTGTCTTAAGCCTTCGATGGTTGCAAGAACAACATTCTGCTTATTTCTGGATCCCATACATTTTGTACGGATGTTTTTGATACCAGCTAACTCGATAACGGCACGAGCCGGGCCGCCGGCGATAACTCCAGTACCTTCCGGAGCTCTCTTAAGAAGCATGGAAGCGCTTCCGTAAGAACCTACGAAGTCATGTGTAATGGAACCATTCTCATCTCTTGCTACGGTTACTAATTTCTTAATAGCATTCTCTTTTCCTTTGCGGATTGCTTCCGGAATCTCGGCTGCCTTTCCAAGTCCTGCACCAACGTGTCCATTGCCGTCACCTACAACAACTAAAGCTGTGAAACGGAAGTTACGACCACCTTTAACAACCTTGGTAACACGCTTGATTGATACTACTTTATCTTCTAACTCTAACTGACTAGCATCAATAAGATTACGTTTCATGTGTTTCGCTCCTCCTTATTAGAATTTCAGTCCAGCTTCTCTTGCTGCGTCTGCCAGTGCTTTTACTTTACCATGGTAAATGTATCCACCTCTGTCAAAAACAACTTCCTCGATGCCGGCTTCCACTGCCTTCTTACCGATTACAGTGCCAAGATATGCTGCTGCTGCAACATCGTCGGTGTTCTCAAGCTGTGCTTTTACGTCTTTCTGAAGAGTAGAAGCAGATACTAAAGTCTTTCCAACGGTGTCATCGATAATCTGTGCATACATGTGTTTATTGGAACGAAATACTGCAAGACGCGGAGTTGTTGCAGTGCCATTTAAATGATGACGTAATCTTCTATGCTTTTTCTCGCGAATTTCCGCTCTAGATGCTTTATTAACCATTTTCTCACTCTCCTTAATTATTTCTTACCAGTCTTACCAACTTTGCGTCTGATAACCTCAGTATCATACTTAATACCTTTACCCTTGTATGGCTCAGGTCTTCTCTTATCTCTGATCTCAGCTGCAAACTGTCCAACTTTTTCCTTGCTGATACCGGAAACGATAATCTTGTTACCGTCTACTTTGGTCTCAATACCTTCCGGATCTTCCATTTCTACCGGGTGAGAATATCCAAGGTTTAAAGTAAGCTTCTTGCCCTGCTTAGCGGCTCTGTAACCAACACCGTTAACTTCAAGAGTCTTGGTGTATCCTTCGCTTACACCAACAACCATGTTGTGGATAAGGCTTCTTGTTAAGCCGTGAAGGGATTTCATTTTCTTTAAGTCGTTTGGTCTTGCAACAACTACATGACCATCTTCAACTTTGATTTCCATCTCTGTTGGAAGCGCTCTCTCAAGTGTTCCTTTTGGTCCTTTTACGGTTACTACGTTTCCTTCTGCAACAGATACTTCAACTCCTGCCGGAATAGCAACCGGAAGTCTACCGATACGTGACATACTATGTGTCCTCCTTACTTAGATTATCGGAGAGGTTTTCGCAACCTCTCTGTTTTCAGTGTTTCGTCTACTTCTTGAATGTACGGAGCCGAAGCTTACCATACAAATGCAAGAACCTCGCCGCCTACCTGAAGTTTACGAGCTTCTTTATCGGTGATAACACCTTTATTAGTGGAAAGGATTGCGATTCCAAGTCCTCCAAGAACCTTCGGAAGCTCTTCCTTACCAGCATAAACACGAAGACCCGGTTTAGAGATTCTCTTTAAACCTGTGATGATCTTCTCGTTTTTGTCTTCGCCATATTTCAGTGTGATATGGATGTTTTTAACAACACCATCTTCAACTAAATCGTATTTTGCAATGTATCCCTCATCAACAAGGATGTTTGCAATTGCAATTTTCATCTTGGATGCTGGTACATCTACTGTGTCGTGTTTTGCAGTGTTTGCATTACGAATTCTTGTAAGCATGTCTGCGATTGGATCGCTCATTGTCATGTTAGTTTCCTCCTCATATTCAGACTTTACATGTCATAGTATATTTATATAAATTTACGTGTTACCTGTGTAACATCATCCCGTGACTAAACCGGTACTGCACCTTGCGGCTTGTACTCGTTAAGGTTCGGGATGGACTTTGCACGAAATTCATGTTCGCCTTACGGCTTACATTCATTAAGCGACTTTCAGCTTCGGCTTACCAGGAAGCTTTCTTAACTCCCGGGATCTGTCCTTTGTAAGCTAACTCACGGAAGCAGATTCTGCAGATTCCGTATTTTCTTAAATATGCATGTGGACGTCCACAAATTCTGCAACGGCTATATTCTCTTGTGGAAAATTTAGCTGGACGCTGCTGTTTGATTTTCATTGCTGTCTTAGCCATGAATCGTTCCTCCTATATCAGATCTGCTGACCCCGGCAAGGAGCCGGCGGTCAACTTTGGAATGTTCCTCTACTTATTTCGCAAAAGGCATGTTGAACAGCTTCAGTAACTCACGAGCTTCCTCATCAGTATTTGCTGTTGTAACGAAGATAATGTCCATACCTCTTACTTTGTCAACTTTATCGTACTCAACTTCTGGGAAGATAAGCTGCTCTTTGATACCAAGAGCGTAGTTTCCTCTTCCATCGAATGCGTTAGGATTAACGCCACGGAAGTCACGTACACGTGGAAGTGCCAGGTTGATCAGACGATCAGCGAACTCATACATCTTCTCGCCTCTTAATGTTACTTTACATCCGATCGGCATTCCCTCTCTGATTTTGAAGTTAGCAACAGATTTTTTAGCTTTTGTTGCGATAGCTTTCTGTCCTGTGATCAGCTCCATATCAGCAATAGCTGCGTCAAGAAGCTTAGCGTTCTCTTTTGCTTCACCAACACCCATGTTAATTACGATCTTGTCGAGTTTTGGCACTTGCATAACGTTTTTATATCCGAATTTTTTGGTCATGGCATCCATGATCTCATTAGTATAAAGTTCTTTTAATCTACTCACTTATGTCTGCCTCCTCTCTCAATTAATCGATAACCTTACCTGTTGCTTTGGCAACGCGGACTTTTTTGTCACCATCCATCTTAAAGCCAACTCTTGTTGCTTTTCCATCTGCCATAAGCATTACGTTGGAGATGTGAAGCGGAGCTTCTTTTGTGATGATTCCACCATTCTGGTTTGCAGCTGATGGTTTGGTGTGTTTTGTAACCATATTAACGTTCTCTACTAATACGGTATTGTCTTTTACGTTAACGGCAAGGACTTTGCCTTCTTTGCCTTTATCTTTACCAGCGATTACTGTAACAGTATCACCTTTTTTAATCTTCATAGCTGACATTAGGCACCCTCCTATAATACTTCCGGAGCTAAGGAAACGATCTTCATGAATTTTTTCTCACGAAGCTCTCTGGCAACTGGTCCAAAGATACGTGTTCCTCTCGGAGTTAAGTCGTCTTTAATGATTACGGCAGCATTTTCATCGAAACGGATATAGGATCCGTCTTTACGACGAGCGCCTTTTTTGGATCTAACTACAACAGCCTTTACTACGTCACCTTTTTTAACAACGCCGCCTGGTGTTGCATCTTTAACAGTAGCAACGATTGTATCGCCGATGTTTGCATATCTTCTTGTAGAGCCACCCATAACACGGATACAAAGGATTTCTTTTGCACCAGTGTTGTCGGCAACTTTCAGTCTTGTTTCCTGCTGAATCATACTGGTTATCCTCCTTATTTAACTCTCTCTACTACTTCAACCAGTCTCCATCTCTTGTCTTTGGACAGCGGTCTGGTCTCCATAACTTTTACGGTATCACCGATGTTGCACTCATTGTTTTCGTCATGAGCTTTTAATTTATATGTTCTCTTCACGATTTTCTTGTAAAGAGGATGTTTTACATGGTCTTCAATTGCAACTACGATGGTCTTATCCATCTTATTGCTGACAACCTTACCCACGCGGGTTTTTCTCAGATTTCTTTCCACGATTATGTCCTCCTAAATTCACTATTTGGAAGCGTTAGCTTTCGCAGTGATCACTGTCTGGATTCTGGCAATATTTCTGCGAACCTCTTTGATTCGTCCTGTATTGTCTAATTGATTGGTTGCATTCTGAAATCTCAGATTGAAAAGTTCTTTCTTAGCAGCTACTAATTCTTCGTTTAATTCTGCAGCTGATTTTGCCTGTAAATCTTCTACGAATTTATTAATTTTCACTGTTATCACCGCCTTCTAACTCTGCACGAGAAACTATTTTGCATTTACATGGTAACTTGTGCATTGCAAGACGTAATGCCTCACGAGCGATTTCTTCAGAAACGCCTGCGATCTCAAACATAACACGTCCTGGTTTAACAACTGCTACCCAGTATTCCAGGGCACCTTTTCCGGAACCCATACGAGTTTCTGCTGGTTTTGCTGTTACTGGTTTATCTGGGAAAATCTTGATCCAAACCTTACCACCACGTTTGATATAACGGGTCATAGCAACACGGGCTGCCTCGATCTGATTAGATCTGATCCAGCAAGGCTCGGTAGCAACAAGACCGAATTCACCATAATTGATCTGATTACCTCTAAGGGCTTTTCCTCTCATGGAGCCACGGAATTGTTTACGACGTTTAACTCTTTTTGGCATTAACATTATTTATCGCTCCCTTCCTTAGTTCCTTTAGTTGGAAGAATCTCACCATTGTAGATCCATGCCTTTACACCAACTTTGCCATATGTGGTGTCTGCTTCTGCGAAACCATAATCGATGTCTGCACGAAGTGTCTGAAGCGGAATAGTTCCATCGCTGTAGAACTCTGTACGAGCCATATCAGCTCCACCAAGACGTCCGGATACGGATGTTTTGATTCCCTTTGCTCCAGATTTCATTGTACGCTGCATTGTAGATTTCATAGCACGTCTGAAGGAGATACGGTTCTCCAGCTGAAGAGCGATGTTCTCTGCAACAAGCTGAGCGTCTCTGTCTGGTCTCTTAACTTCTTTGATATCAACGATAAGCTTCTTGTCTGTGTATTTAGCAAGTTCAGCTTTAACTTTCTCGATCTCAGCGCCGCCTTTACCGATTACGATACCAGGTTTAGCTGTGTAAATGATAACTTTGACTCTGTCAGATGCTCTCTCGATCTCGATCTTGGAAACACCTGCGCTGTATAATTTCTTTTTGAGGAATGTTCTGATGTTGTAGTCCTCTACCAGATAGTCTGCGAAATCGCTCTCTGCATACCATCTTGAATCCCAATCCTTGATAACACCGACTCTAAGGCCATGTGGGTTAACTTTCTGTCCCATGTTTATCCTCCTTATTTCTCATCCAGCACGATGGTAATATGGCTTGTTCTCTTCTCGATTCTGTAAGCTCTACCCTGTGCTCTTGGCTGGATTCTCTTCATTGTAGGTCCTTTATTTGCATAGCAGGCTGCAACGACGAGATTGTCTGCGTTCATTCCGTTATTGTTCTCAGCGTTAGCAATAGCTGATTCCAGTAACTTTTTGATTACGCTGGAAGCGTATCTTGGGTTGTATGTCAGGATACCAAGTGCTGTCTGCACATCTTTGCCACGGATTGCATCTAAAACGTAGCAGGCTTTCTGAACAGAAATTCTTGCATAAGATAATTTTGCAGACGGTCTTGTCTCTCTATTATTCTCATTTCTGGCTCTCTTAATCTGGCTTCTATGTCCTTTTGCCATTTTAAAGTGCCTCCTTTCGTCATATTCAATATTCAGGTAAACACCTGGGTTGCCCGGACCGCTTCTTGCGATCAGGCAGCCTGGTGAAAAGTACTAACTAACGAACACCGGATTTCTTTTCGTCTTTTCCGTGTCCTCTGTAGGTTCTGGTAGCAACAAACTCACCAAGTTTGTGACCAACCATATCCTCAGTAATATATACCGGCACATGTTTTCTTCCGTCATGGACAGCGATTGTATGTCCAACAAAAGACGGGAAGATTGTGGAACGGCGTGACCAAGTTTTGATTACGGATTTATCATTTGCAGCGTTTAATGCATCTACTTTTTTAAGTAAGCTCTGATCTGCAAAAGGTCCTTTTTTCAGTGAACGAGACATTCTTAATCCTCCTTATTATTTGCTTAAAGCTTTTCCATCGCGTCTTCTTACGATGAGCTTGTTGGACGCTTTGTTTTTCTTTCTTGTCTTCAGACCAAGAGCAGGTTTGCCCCAAGGTGTACACGGACCTGGACGTCCAACCGGAGCGCGGCCCTCTCCACCACCATGTGGATGGTCATTCGGGTTCATAACAGAACCGCGAACTGTAGGTCTGATTCCCATGTGACGCTTACGGCCAGCTTTACCGATGTTGATCAGGTTGTGATCACCATTTCCGATGATACCAACTGTAGCACGGCAGATGATCGGAACCATTCTCATCTCACCAGATGGGAGACGAAGTGTAGCGTATTTGCCTTCTTTAGCCATAAGCTGAGCACCATTACCAGCGGAACGAACCATCTGTCCGCCCTTTCCTGGGTGAAGCTCAATGTTATGAACCATAGTACCAACCGGGATAAGCTCTAACGGTAAGCAGTTACCTACACGGATTTCAGCTTCCGGTCCGTTCATAACTTTCTGTCCAACTTTAAGTCCTTCCGGAGCAAGAATGTATGCTTTCTCGCCATCTGCATAGCAGATAAGTGCGATGTTTGCTGTTCTGTTCGGATCATACTCAACAGATTTAACTACTGCCGGGATTCCATCTTTTCTTCTCTTGAAGTCAATGATTCTATATTTTCTACGGCTTCCGCCTCCCTGATGTCTTACAGTGATCTTACCCTGGTTGTTACGTCCAGCGTTTTTCTTTAAAGACACGGTAAGGGATTTCTCTGGTGTTGCTTTAGTGATCTCAGAGAAGTCGGAACCAGTCATATGTCTTCTAGACGGGGTATATGGGTTATAACTTTTGATTCCCATTTCTTTTCTCCTTTCAAATTTGTTCTCACGCTTTTGAATGCGTATAAACTGCTATCTGTTAATTAAAGACCCTCGAAGATCTCGATGTCTTTGCTGTCCTCTGTAAGGGCTACGATAGCTTTTTTGGATTTAGCAGTTTTTCCAACTACCATTCCGCGGCGTTTTTTCTTACCATCAAGATTCATGGTATTTACGCTTTTAACTTTTGTTCCATCGAACATTTTCTCAACTGCTTCTTTGATCTGAGCTTTGTTTGCTTCCGGATGAACAAGGAAAGTATATTTCTTCTCACCCATAGCAGCCATGGATTTTTCAGTGATCACTGGTCTTTTGATCACGTCGTAATATTTAATATCTGCCATTATGCGTATACCTCCTCGATGGATGCTACAGCGTCTTTAGTTACTACTACAGTACCGTGGCTCATAACATCATATACGTTGATGCCGTTAGCAGCTACAGTCTGTACGTTCTCGATATTTCTTGCAGAAAGGATTACGTTCTTGTCTTCCTGTGCTGTTACAATAAGAGCTTTCTCTGCTTTCAGGTTTGTAAGAACCTTCTGCATTTCTTTTGTCTTTGCATCAGCAAGTGCAAGGCTATCAACAACTACGAATTTATTGTCCTGAACTTTGGAAGTCAGAGCGGATTTAAGAGCTGCTCTTCTTTCTTTTTTGTTCATTTTTACTTCATAATCTCTTGGAGTTGGTGCGAAAATAATTCCGCCGCCTGTCCACTGTGCAGCACGGATGGATCCCTGTCTAGCATGACCGGTTCCTTTCTGTCTCCAAGGTTTTCTTCCGCCACCGCTTACTTCAGAACGAGTTTTCGCTTTCTGAGTACCCTGGCGTTTATTTGCAAGCTGACGAACAACAGCAAGGTGAACAAGATGCTCATTGACTTCAACGCCGAATACTGCATCGTTCAGCTCCATTGTTCCAACTTCATTGCCTTCCATATTATAAACAGTTACGTTTGCCATTTGTGTGCTCCTCCTTTCTTATTATAAGGACTTTACTGTCTCTTTGATTGTAACCAAGGATTTCTTAGGTCCTGGAACAGCACCTTTAACTAACAGTAAGTTATTCTCTGTATCTACGCGTACGATCTCAAGATTCTGAACAGTTACCTGCTCGCTTCCCATATGACCTGGCATGTGTTTTCCTTTGAATACCTTGCTCGGATCAGAACAAGCACCATTGGAACCTGCATGACGATGATATTTGGAACCGTGAGCCATAGGTCCTCTGGACTGTCCATGTCTCTTGATTGCGCCCTGGAAGCCTTTACCTTTTGAAACTGCTGTTGCATCGATGTGATCTCCAGCTGCAAAGATATCAGCTTTAATTTCCTGTCCTACCTCATATTCAGCAGCGTTCTCAAAACGGAATTCTTTAACGAATCTCTTAACTGCAACGCCTGCTTTTGCAAAGTGGCCTGTTTCCGGTTTGTTCACCAGTTTCTCTCTGATGTCGCCGAAGCCAACCTGAACTGCTGTGTATCCGTCGTTCTCATCTGTTTTAACCTGAGTTACGACACATGGACCAGCCTGTAAAACGGTTACCGGAATTAACATTCCATCTTCGTTGAAGATCTGAGTCATTCCGACTTTGGTAGCTAAAATAGCTTTCTTCATCTTTCTTCCTCCTATAGCGGATTGCCCTTTCGGGTAATCATATAATAAATAGCTAAATGCTTATGCATTTACAAGATTAATTATTTTGCCTTCATCTTGATGTCGATATGAACACCAGCAGGCATTTCCAGTCTGGACAGTGCATCAACTGTCTTCTGGGTCGGAGCAATGATATCAATCAGTCTCTTATGTGTTCTCTGCTCAAACTGTTCTCTGGAATCTTTATATTTGTGAACAGCTCTTAAGATTGTAACAACTTCCTTCTTAGTTGGAAGCGGAACCGGTCCGCTAACTGTTGCACCATTCTTCTTAACAGTGTCGATGATCTTTGCAGCAGATGCATCTACTAACTGATGATCGTAAGCTTTTAATGTGATTCTCATTACCTGATTTGCCATAAAAAAAGTCTCCTCCTATTCGTACTCACTATCAGTACGACAAGCGGCGACTGTACACATCTCCGTGTGTGTCCTAAAACATCTTCCTGCTACGGACATTCTTTCACACGTCCCATCCCAAGATGGCTATTGAACTTGTACAGTGACTTGTCGTCAGTTTCCTAACTTGACATTCGCTCCACGGAAAACCCGCCTTAGTCGGCGGCAACCTCGCGCTTCATTGCTATCATGTCACAGCAGATATTAGTATACACAAAGGTTTTAAAAATTGCAAGTGTTTTTTTCAAAAAATCCAGATGTTTTTTTGTATTATTTTAAATACAATCCAGAGTGTGTCTGAAAATGGTTTTATGCAAGATGTGAGTGTGTATATTCCAGTTTTTTCTTTCTTCCTATTATATAGTGCTTCTAATAGCTGTCGGTTACACTCCTGCTGCCGGCAACTATCAATCAGCTTTCATTATTTAACACAGTGGCTCTAAAACCTTACGAAATCATTGTCTTTTCCTTAATATAAAAACGAGAAGAGGCATCATCGAATGCCTCTTCTTTCCTATTATAATAATGAATTAATCTTCATCATCATAGTATTCGTCTTCATCCTCATCTTCGTCAGCAAAGATATCAGAATAATCAAACAAAGTTACCTTGGTTATCTCATCCTTTACAATGTCAGGAGCATCTCCTTCTTTCTTTGCTTTCGCAGCAAGCTGCGCCGGTGAATATCTTGGGATTGCCAGTTTCTTGATCTCAACTGGTTTATCCTCTTCTTCCTCATGAATCTCCGGAGCTGCTTTCTTCTTCAGTGCTGCCTTCTTAGTCTGTGTTGCAGGCTTAGCAGACTTCCTGACTGGTTTGGAGTCTTTTGCAGTAGCTGCTGCTACTTCTTTCTTCAGAAGTTCATGTGCTTCACTTGTAGCACTCTGTACAGCTCTTTGTGGCGCTTCCTCTTCCTCTACATCAAAATCATCTTCATCGATTTCATCCACAAAGCCACCGGTACGGATCTTACGCTTCTCTTTCTTGCTGCGCTTGCCCTGAGCTTTGATTTCACGCTCTTCATCACGGTACTCACGCTCTTTACGCTTTTCTTCTTTCTTCAGCTCTTTACGGCTCTTCACGTATCCTGGTTCTGTATCCTCCGGATAGTCGTCATAATCATCCAGATCTTTTTTCCAGAGTTCTGCGATTACATAAAGAATAATCAGAAACAAAACGGTAAGCCCAAGAACAATCAGACCCTCAATACTCTTGGTAGCTGCCATCAGATATCCGATAAACGGAATTGTTACAACAATTTTCGGAAGGTAGCTTCCAATTGCCACATTAATCGGCTGTCCCTGAGAAACAGTTGGATCCATAGCAGTACCTGTACCATTTGTGACTTCAGCGCTGGCCAGTGTATAACGATACACTGCATTCTCATCATTTACAAGGATCGGTGTACCCAGAGCTGCTTCTTCGGTTTTAACCGGAATTGCATATGTAACAGATCCCATTGCCAGATTTGACTTGACTGTGGAGTCGTCTCTGATTTCAGTCGTCACTCCAAAGAATGGAGGAACCGCTAATGCAACCACACAAAGTATGGTACATATTACAACAAAATGTACTATAAATTTCAAAAACTTAGACATTGGTAACCATCCTCACTTTTTACGGCAGCCTTTACTGGTTGCTCAGATACTGTTCAATACTGCTCATCGCAGCTTCTTCATCTTCACCATTAGCAGAAAGTGTAATCTCCTCACCGGCGTCAAGTCCCAGTGTCATCATACCCATAATACTCTTGGCATTTACTTTCTTCTTGCCTACTTCTACATAAATTTCACTGTTGAACTGACTTGCCACCTGTACCAGCTGTGCAACGGGTCTGGCTTCAAGCCCTGTGGACAGGTGAATGGTGATTGGTTTTTTAATCATAATAACTCCTCCTTGTTTTCCCTCAGGTCATCTGCAAGCAGGCTTAATTTACGAAGCCGGTGATTTACTCCAGACTTTCCAACCTGTGGATTCAACATCAATCCTAGTTCTTTAAGTGTTGCTTCCGGATACTGCAACCGCAATCTGGCGATCTCCTCAAGTCCTTCATTCAGACTCTCCAGGCCCACCTTTTCCTCAAGAAGTCTGATATCCTCGATCTGCTTCACTGCTGCATTAACCGTCTTATTTATGTTAGCAGTCTCACAGTTTACCTTCCGATTCACAGAATTGCGCATCTCTTTCAGGATACGGATATTCTCCAGATCCATAAGAGCAACATTTGCTTCCATAATAGCAAGCATGTCTACGATCTGTGCGCCTTCCTTCACATAGAGTACATAAGACTTCTTACGCAGAACAATCTTGGCATCTATATGAAAGCTGTGAATAATTTCCTGTAGCTGCCCGCTGATCTCCCGGCTGGGACATACAATTTCGAAATGATATCCCTTCTGCGGATCACTGATCGAACCTGCCGAGAGAAAAGCACCGCGTACAAACGCCCTTTTGCAGCAATCCCTCTGATATACAATAGAATTGGATACAAGTGGCATTCCTCCGCTCACTCCCGAAAATTCCAGCTTGGCAGAATCCAGTATTTCCTTTACCAAAACCTGATCAATAATGGAAATACAATAAAGATTTCCCTTTCTGAAACAGTCAATCCGGGAATTTGATACATCTGTCTCTATATTAAATGTTTTTTGCAATAATGTAAAGCCTTTTCTTGAAAGTGCCTCATTTTCTGTCTGGATACGCAGGGATTTTTTCCCATCAGTTCCAGCCTCCAGGCTGCCGCAGAAAGTAAAGATTGCAGCCAGTTCCGCAATCCTGCAGTGTCTTCCGGAGCCGATATGCCTGGAAAGTTCTTCTTTCACCATCCCTGAAAAAGACATTCATCGATCTCCTCTTTCTATTTTTTCAATAGGCGATCTTTATCCACATCTCTGTGCTCCAATCGAAAACCGTATTCACCATTTCTGGCGATCCGGCTATACAACTCTCTTGCAATGGTAACGGAACGGTGCTTGCCCCCTGTGCAGCCAACTGCAATTACAAGGCTTGTTTTACCCTCCTGTGCATACTTAGGAATCAGGAACTCCACCATATCTTCCAGTTTATTTGCAAAAATCCTTGCGGTCTCATTATCCATCACATAATTAAACACGCTCTCATCCATACCGGTAAGGGGACGTAATTCATCCTCATAATATGGATTCGGAAGAAAACGCACATCGAATACCAGGTCTGCATCTGCCGGAATTCCATACTTAAATCCAAAAGACAGAACCGTGACCATCATATTACAGAATTTTTCATTATTTACAAAAATCTTCTCAATTTCCTGGCGCAGCTCCCTTGTAAGAAGGTGACTGGTATCAATAATATAATCAGCTCTCTTACGAAGAAAATCCATTTTCTGGCGTTCCAGACGGATTCCGTCATCTACCCTGCCGTTACTGGCAAGCGGATGGCTGCGTCTGGTTTCCTTATAACGCTTTACCAGCACGGAATCTTCTGCATCCATAAAAAGAATCTCAAAATCATATCCAGCTTCTTTCATATGATCCAGAACCTGTGCCAGTTCTTCCAGAGAGTGACCGCTTCTGGCATCAATACCAAGAGCCGCATTCTGGACTCCTTCTTCATGTACTTCCAGCATCAGGGAAGCAAATTTCTCCACCAATGGAATAGGAAGATTGTCCACACAAAAATAGTGGGCATCCTCCAGCATTTTCAGCACTGTGGATTTTCCAGCACCGGAAACGCCTGTAACAATTACAAATCGCATAATTTATCTCCTGCCGGGCAGAATGTTTAATGTTCATAACCTAACCTGTAACGCAAATTGAACTCATCTGCCTCTTATGTGTCTTAAGTCCATTCCAAAGGACTCTTTATGGATCTAGAATTCTCCCAGAAACTTCACCTCAGGTTCAAGCTTCACACCAAATTTCTCCAGAACAATTCTTTGAACGTCAGACATCAATGTAGTAACATCTTTCGCTGTGGCATTTCCTGTATTGATCACGAAACCGCAATGTTTCTCGGAAACCTGGGCACCGCCTACCTGATAGCCTCGCAATCCGCTGTCCATGATCAGTTTACCTGCAAAATAGCCCTCTGGCCGTTTGAAAGTGCTTCCTGCACTTGGATAAGAAAGCGGCTGCTTGCTGGTTCGCATCCCTGCCAGCTCCTGCATACGGCTGCGAATCTCCTCCTGATCACCTTTTTCAAGAGAAATGACAGCTTCCAGAACAATATAGCCAGCTTCTTTTATCACACTGGTTCGATAACCCATGTGAAGTTCATCTGCCTGCAAGGTCAGGACTCCGCCCTCTGGAGTAAGAACCGTGACTTCTTTCAGAACATCCTTCATTTCTCCGCCATACGCTCCTGCATTCATCACCACAGCGCCGCCTAAGGTTCCCGGAATTCCCCCTGCAAACTCAAAGCCAGTCAGCGATGCCTCTCTTGCAGCTGCAGCAATTCCAGATAAAAGAGCTCCTGCCTGGGCATGGATCCGGCTGTCTTCAACTCTGATCTGTCCAAAGTTTCTATACAGCTGCACTACCACTCCCTGATAGCCCTTGTCGCTTACAAGAAGATTGCTTCCATTTCCAAGAATAAAATATGGAACATTTTTTTCCTTACAAACTGCTATGATTCTCCTAATCTCGTCAGCATTCTCCGGTACCAGAAAGAAATCTGCCGGACCGCCAATTCGGAATGTAGTATGCCTGCTCATAAGCTCCGCTTCCAGTATCCGGTTATCTTCCAGAATTTCCTGGAACCTCTGTTTTAAATTCACATTCACAGATTTACATCCTCTATCTTTCTATACTCAACTTTTCTATCAAATAATATCTGCGCCAATCCTATTCTTTCCATTGCCGCATCGTTTTATTATACTATTTAACTTCACAAATGTACAGAAAAAACGCATATTTTCTAAGATTCTTTCCATACTAAATGTTGTTATGATAGTTGCAAAACAACAAACTTTTCTCAGCGACAGGTCCGTTTCGTGAAAGGAGAATTCACCCATGCTCCAGCAAGTTTTTCTATCCATAGTTGGCTTCTGCTCTGGAATCATCATCGCAGGCGGTGTAGTTGGCCTGCTTATCGGTCTTTCCATCGTTCCCCGCTATGCCGGTATCACTCATACAGGAAAACATATATTGTTATATGAAGATATTACGCTTCTTGGCATTGTATGTGGCAACCTTTTTTTCCTCTATGGCTGGCACATTCCAGGCGGAACCTTTGCTCTGCTCCTTTATGGACTTTTTTCCGGTATCTTTCTGGGCGGATGGATCATGGCACTTGCTGAGATGGCAGATGTTTTCCCCATCTTTTCCAGAAGGATCAAACTGACCAATGGAATCCGATGGGTCGTGATCGCGGTGGCCTTCGGAAAAGCTTTGGGATCTTTGTATTATTTTTATAAACGGTGTTTTCCCTGAATTGCGTAAAAAAATCGACGCAGCTAATTTTCTATAATAAATAAGAAGGAACGTTTTTACCAGACTTTCCTTTTTTATCCTTCTTTGACACCTTGGCGCTTTCTTCTTTATTTTCTCCGGTGATTATCGGACATTCATCTGACAGGCCACGGTACCATTTCCGATAATCTGCAGGAGAACAGCCCATCTCTTTTCGGAAAGTCTCTGAAAAATAGCTTGCTCCTGCAAAACCATTTTCCACTGCAATATCTCCCATGGAAGCAGTCTTCTCCAGAACTGCATCCATACTGTTCCAGATTCTGCATTTCTGCAAATATTCGAATGGAGTCATCTCCATATGTTTCT
Source organism: Ruminococcus sp. D54t1_190329_F1 (assembly GCF_015551645.1). NCBI lineage: Bacteria > Bacillati > Bacillota > Clostridia > Eubacteriales > Oscillospiraceae > Ruminococcus > Ruminococcus sp. D54t1_190329_F1. The sequence goes on along the minus strand of NZ_JADNDC010000006.1, from coordinate 105,215 downwards.
TAAAGAAACGGCAAAAATCACCAGTGCTTACCTGGCATGCTTCTGCCATAGCAGAAAGAGTCAGTTTCTCGTTACAATGCTCCGTGAGATATCCTGTCATACGATTTAGTTTCAACCGTTCCCTGATCACTGCATTCTTACATTCTGGACGCGGCTGGGCAAATTTCTTATAAAGGCTTCCCCATGCAGTGAACAGCCAGCTCTTCATATCCAGTTCATAGGCCATATCCCTGCCTTCTGCTGTCTGCGCAGCGGCAAGAAGTGCCTGAAGAAGAATGTCTTCATCTGTATCTTCCTCAGCTGATGGCATAAACCTGCAATAAGCGAATGATTCTGCTTCTGCAACCGGTGAAATATATTTATTCTGAAGGCTCTCATCTCCAGCTGCCAGATACTCTCCAGCCACCTCAATTATATAAAAACTGCTGCTTTCCTTCTCACTTCTGACCAGACGATAGGACTGTCCTGCATTGATAAATAAAGCCTCTCCAGCTTCCAGATCTACTTTCTCCTGATTTATCTGACACTGTATTTCTCCTTCTTCTGCCAATAAAAAAGTAAATGCATTCCCACTGATGCATGGCATATGTCCAAATTCCGGCTGAAGCAGTCCCAGCTTATAGATTCTGATCTTATTCTCAGTTTCCTCTGTAAGGAGCTTTACTCCCTTCCCCATAAAATATTTTCCCATAAGTTACCTCTCTTCTTTGGTTTATAATATAAAGCTACTGCTATTCTGTTTACAAGCAATAGCAGCATCTTCCGTAATAACTATAACAATACTATCATAATAGTATAAATTCAGCTAAAAAGAAAGTATATTTTACATATTTTTTCACATAATAATAAAACCCAAAAGGTTACTGTACTCTAAACAAGCAGTTCCATTCATCATGGCTACAGGAGGCATTTATGAACAATTCCATACCAAAAGAAAAGCAGAAACAATACGCCGATTATGTAAAACAGATCACCCCCACCCACAGTCTTCCCATGAACATGGCAAAGGCTTTTCTCACAGGCGGTGCAATCTGTGTCGTTGGGCAGATTATAACAAATTTCGCAAAATCCAGAGGATTAGACCAGGATATGGCCGGTACCTGGTGTTCTGTCACCCTGGTTTTCATCAGTGTTATTCTTACCGGATTTAATATTTATCCAAAGATTGGAAAATTTGGCGGAGCGGGAAGTCTGGTTCCAATCACTGGTTTTGCTAATTCCGTAGCTGCCCCTGCCATTGAATATAAAACGGAGGGTCAGGTCTTTGGAATCGGCTGCAAGATTTTCACCATTGCAGGTCCTGTGATTCTTTACGGAATCATGAGTTCCTGGGTTGCCGGAGTGATCTACTATCTTCTGAAAATAATGGAGGTGATTTCATGAATTCACAGACACCAGCCAGACTTACCGGTTCTGCCAGTATGAGCTTTCAGAATCCGGTTTACGTTGTAAGCTGTGCTTCTGTAGTTGGAAAAAAGGAAGGGGAAGGACCTCTTGGAAGCAAATTCGATCTGGTCTGCGAAGAGCCTATGTTTGGAGAGGATACCTGGGAAGCTGCGGAAAGCACCATGCAAAAAGAAGCAGCCGCATTGGCTCTTGGAAAAGCCGGGCTTACTCCCGGGGATATCCGCATGACCTTCGCAGGTGATCTTCTGGCTCAGACTACCGCCTCTTCCTTTGGAATTGCCGGAATGGGAATCCCATTTTATGGACTTTTCGGTGCATGCTCCACCATAGGGGAATCCCTCTCTCTTGGCGCCATGTCTGCCGCAGCCGGATACGGAGAACATATTCTCTGTGCCACTTCCAGCCATTTTGCCAGTGCAGAAAAAGAATTCCGCTTTCCTCTGGCTTACGGAAACCAGCGTCCTCTCTCAGCCACATGGACTGTTACCGGGAGCGGTGCCTGTGTTCTCTCCGGAACTTTGCCTGTTCCGGAAATCCCGGAAAAGACTGAGTCGCTTATTTCAGAAGAAGGATGTGTCCAAATAACAGGACTTACCACTGGAAGGCTGATTGACTTTGGACTTAAGGATTCTCTGAACATGGGTGGATGCATGGCACCTGCCGCCTGCGATACCATTTACCGGAATTTTTGTGACTTTGGCCGAGCACCTGATGATTACGATGCAATCTTCACCGGAGACCTGGGAGCTGTTGGAAAACGGATCCTACTGGATCTGTTAAATGAAAAAGGATATGATATAGAGTCCATTTATCAGGACTGTGGGCTTTTAATCTTTGATGGTGAAACACAGGATACTCATTCTGGTGGAAGTGGTTGTGGGTGCAGTGCATCTGTGCTGGCTGCCTATATTCTGCCGGAACTGGCAAAAGGAACCTGGAAAAGGGTGCTCTTTGTTCCTACAGGAGCATTGCTTTCCAAAACAAGTTTTAATGAGGGAGATTCCATTCCGGGGATTGCACATGCGGTAGTGTTAGAGCATGTTTCAAAAAAAGATCAAAAGCAGTAAACTAAATAATTGTGCGTACTTCCTGTATAATTGCAATCCTATAAACCGTACTGTATTAATTATAATCTGTCTCTACCAACTATCTTTGTCTGTATCTATGAGGAGATGATTCCATGGACTATTTTAATGCATTCTGGGTAGGTGGCCTGATCTGCGCCCTTGTCCAGATTTTACTTGATAAAACCAAACTTATGCCCGGACGTGTCATGGTTCTTCTGGTATGCACCGGCTCTATTCTTGGCGCCATAGGCATTTATCAGCCTCTGATTGATTTCGCCGGTGCCGGTGCTGCTGTGCCACTACTTGGTTTCGGGAATACACTATGGAAAGGTCTGAAAGAAGCCATCGACACAGATGGTGTCATCGGGCTTTTCACAGGAGGCTTCACCGCCTGCGCAGCTGGTGTCTCTGCAGCCCTGATTTTTTCTTATCTGGCAAGCTGGTTTTTTAAACCGAAAATGAAAGAATAACAACGTACTTTATCCTTGCCTGTAACCAACATTTTTTGCAATGGGAGTGAATTTCATGAGTGACACACTATACATCCAAACCAAAGAAAACGTGGAGGTTCATCACCCCCATGTCTATCTCCAGGACATTGCTAAGCTATCCTGCACCAATTCCAAAATTTTAAATCACCTGCGGGTTCTCCCGGTAGCAAACCTGGATCCGGACAAGACAGGCAGGTATGTGATTTCTGTTATGGATCTTATAAATGATATCCAGCTCAAAGAGCCTGATCTTGCTATTACGCATATTGGCGAACCAAACTTCATCATCACCTATCAGAAGGAAGGAACTGTCAATATTGTTATAAGATGGTGCAAAGTCATATTTGTCTGCCTCGCCACCTTTTTCGGTGCAGGCTTTTCCATTATGACCTTTAACAATGACGTAGACATCCCCGCTCTATTTGAGCAGATCTACACCCAGGTCACCGGACAGCCCACAACCGGCAATACTGTCTTGGAAATCTCCTACTCTCTCGGTATCGGTCTTGGTGTCCTGTTCTTCTTCAACCACTTCGGTAGAATAAAGCTCACCGACGATCCCACACCTATGCAGGTGCAGATGCGTCTGTATGAAGATGACATAAATACCACGATCATTGAAGATATTTCACGAAATAAAGAATGACCGCTCACAGTAAGTTACTGTTCACTCCGTGACCAGTAACACGCTTCGCGATGCACAGAAATCATGCATTCGCATGATTTCGCGCCGCAATTTGCACCAAGCCGTTGCTATTTTTATAAAAAAATGATACTATATCTTTATGTGAATGCTCTCTGTGAACACTTTTCCACAGGGAGCTTATTTTACCAGAAGAGGAGACACATCATGAACAATTACAGAATGGGAACAAAATGTGTTCAGGCCGGATATAAACCGGGAAATGGTGAACCAAGACAGATCCCGATCATTCAGTCAACAACATTCAAATACGACACCAGCGAGGATATGGGAAAACTTTTCGACCTTGAAGCTGAGGGTTATTTCTACTCCCGCCTTCAGAATCCTACCTGCGACCATGTTGCAGCCAAGATTGCTGCAATGGAGGGTGGAACTGCAGCTATGCTCACTTCTTCCGGACAGGCAGCCAATTTCATGGCTCTGTTCAATATCTGTGAGTGCGGAGACCACATTGTGGCTTCTTCTTCCATTTATGGCGGAACCTTCAACTTAATCTCTGTTACCATGGCCAAAATGGGTATCACCGCAACCTTTGTTTCCCCAGATGCTACTGAAGAAGAATTAAACGCAGCTTTCAAGCCAAATACCAAAGTTATGTTCGGCGAAACCATTGCGAATCCGGCACTTACCGTCCTGGATATTGAACTTTTTGCAAAAGTTGCTCACGAACATGGGGTTCCCCTTGTAGTCGATAACACCTTCCCTACACCAGTAAACTGCCGCCCCATCGAATGGGGTGCTGACATTGTTACTCACTCCACCACCAAATACATGGACGGACATGGTGCAGCATTAGGCGGTGCTATAATTGATGGCGGTCACTTTGACTGGATGGCGCACAAAGACCGATATCCAGGACTTTGCACGCCAGATGAGAGCTATCACGGAATTACATATGCTGAGAAATTTGGAAAAGAAGGCGCATTCATCACGAAATGTACCGCTCAGCTTATGCGTGATTTCGGTTCCATGCAGTCCCCGAACAGTGCTTTCATCCTGAATCTCGGACTGGAGTCCTTGCATGTACGCATGCCGAAGCATGTGGAGAATGGACAGGCTGTAGCAGAATTTCTGGAAAGCCATCCGAAGGTAGCTTACGTAAATTACCCTGGACTTCCATCTAATAAATACTATGACAGAGCGAAGAAATATCTGCCAAACGGCGGCTGCGGTGTTGTCTCCTTCGGTCTGAAGGGCGGCCGTGAAGCAGCTTCCACCTTTATGCAGAACTTAAAGCTTGGCGCAATTGAGACTCACGTAGCAGATGCAAGAACCTGCTGCCTGAACCCTGCCACCTCCACCCACAGACAGATGACAGACGAGCAGCTCATTGAAGCTGGCGTACCGGCAGAGCTGATCCGTATCAGTCTTGGTCTTGAGGATAAAGAGGATCTGATCGCGGATATTTCCAATGCGCTGGATGCAATTAAATAATTGCATGCTTTCCACAATAACGGATTGAAATTATAGAGTTTTACACTTTTTATAACTATTCCTACACATAAATCCCCATAACAGACCTTAAATTTGATCTGTTACGGGGATTTTTCTTTTCCTCACTAAAGCATATACCACGTCAATTATTTTCGATGGAGAACTGCCATGTTTTTTTTCCATATTATTGAACTTCGAATAAGCAATAACTTCTCCATCTCCATTTTTACATTTTTACATTTTTACAAATGCTATACCAGAATTTTTTATTGTAATTCCAGGACAGGTATGATACAATTTATCCGGTTAACGGAATGCAGTGCCAGGGGGAGCGCCCTTGTGCTGCGGTCAGAATTTGTGATGACGAAAACCAGATTGCGAGGGAGCCCGTAGGTCCGGGTTGAGAGGATCCCGTCAGGATCGACCGAAACCTGTTCACCTGTTTTTTTGCAGGTGGATTGTCAGCATCTGCTCGAAAGTCATTTTCGATACATGCTGGGAGGCATGTATTTTTATTTACATGAATAATGAGCCCTTCTCACCATGGCATATTTGAGAGTCCATTGCTGTAATCTCTATTCCCAGCTTTGCAGAAAAATTTTTTCAAACATTCTATAGTAAGAAATTGGGCAATTTTCTCGTTATAACCGACTTCCAGCAGAAATAAAGTTACTGCCCATTTTATTCGCAGCGATTCGCTTTGCGTCATATTTCAAATGCGCAGTAACACATTATATGATCAAACAAAAGCATGGAGGTATTTCACTATGAAGAAACACATTGTATCCGCACTTTCCCTGGCATTATGCCTGGGACTTACCGTTGGGAGCACTGTCACTGTTTTTGCAGAGGACACCAAAACCATTGATTCTCTGAAGATTGCATTTTCCCCATATGCAGATTCCGACACCATCACCACTGCTACAGAGCCGCTGGAAGATTTACTGAAGGAAACATTGCTCACCAAGGGGTATGACGTGGAGAACGTGGACATGACAGTAGGTACAAGCTACACCGCTGTTGGCCAGGCTTTAAGTGCAGGAAGCGCAGATATCGGATTTATTTCCGGCGGAAATTACGTACTTTTCTCTGATGACTGTGACGTTCTTCTTACCGCCCTTCGCTATGGAATCAACAAAGATTCTGATGATCCGAAAGATTGGAATGATGGTACAATCGAAGAAAACACCGATGAGATGTCTACCTATTACCGTTCTATTATTCTGGCAGGTCCAAGCGAAAAGGGACAGGCTTTACTGGAAAAGGTAAATAACGGCGAAGAGCTTACCTGGGATGATCTGAACGATGCTACCTGGGCTGTTATGGGACCAACTTCAGCTTCCGGTTATATTTATCCAAGCTTATGGCTGAACGAAAAATATGGAAAGGGAATCAGTGATCTGGCAAATGCGGTAGAATCTGATTCTTATACAACCTCTCTTGCACGTCTGGCTTCCGGACAGGCTGATGTGATGGTTTCTTATGGCCACATCCGTACCAAATACGCACCGGAATGGAAAGAGACCTTCGGAGGTACAGATGATATGGTAAATCAGACTGGTGTGATCGGAGTTACAGATAAGATTTACAATGATATGATTGCCTACAGCAAAACTTCTGAAGTTATGCAGGATGAAGATTTCCGCCAGGCGCTGGGAGATTCCTTTATTGAGATTGCGAATACGGACGAGGGAAAAGATATTATCAGCGTGTTCAGCCAGGTTGGATATGAATGGGGCGATGACTCCAATTACGATGGCGAACGAGAGGCGCAGGAGCTGCTGAAGTCTATGGAATAGACTTCAACTTTTCTGAATAGTTACAAAATATTTTAAACTGCCGGGGCAGATTATTTGCCTCGGCAGTAGTTTTAAACGAGGTCAATTTTATCTATGAATTTACAGATTCAGCATATCGCAAAAAAATTTCATAATGGCACAAAAGCCCTGGCAGATGTGGATTTCTCCGTCTCACAGGGGGAATTTGTCTCGGTGATCGGGCCTTCGGGGGCGGGGAAGACAACGCTCTTTCGCATTCTCAATGGAATGATGGAGTGCACTGGCGGACAGGTGCTTCTGGATGATAAGCGCTTTGATTCTCTAAAAGGAAGGAAAAAACGTGAACTGCAAAAATCCATCGCAACTATTTATCAGGACTTTTGTCTGGTGGAGAATTCTACCTGTCTGAAGAATGTGCTGACTGCCGGACTTCCGGATATGGGATTTTTCCAGGGCGTGTTTGGACTTTATGGAAAAACACGTAAAGAAGAAGCTCTGAAACTGCTGGATCGGGTTGGACTTCTGGAAAAGGCAGAGGAACCGATTAAGAATCTGTCTGGCGGACAAAAGCAAAGGGTGGCAATTGCAAGAGCACTTATGCGGCACCCGGCGATCCTGCTGGCAGATGAACCGGTGGCGTCTCTTGATCCAGTTACCGGGAGACAGATTCTAGAGTTGCTGAAGAGTATTCATGAGACTGATGGTGTCACCATTTTAATGAACAGCCATAATCTGGAATTCTCCCAGGAGTTCTCCGACCGACTTATTGGTCTGAAAGATGGCAAGGTTGTATTTGACGGTAAGACTGCTGATCTGACTGATTCTATCACTACACAAATTTATAACAAAAATGATACTCAGATAGAGAATAAGCGAGGTGTCGCTTATGAATGATAACAAAACAAGCAAAAATTCCATTGTGGCAAAATTTGCTGTTCCAATTTCTTTTCTGATTTTGTTTTTCCTTGCAGCAAATTTCACAGACTGTGACCTTGTAACTTTCTGGAAACGAAGGAACCACCTCACCGACCTGGTCGTGGATATGATCCCGCCAGATTTTTCTTATATTCAGAAGATCCTGCTACCGCTTTTTTACACCATTCAGATGTCTGTTACCGGAACGGTACTTGGCACCTTTTTTGCCCTTGTACTCTCGCCTTTTGGCGCTGCAAACTTAGGATTTCCAGCTGTAATACGACGGATACTTAGAATTGTAATCCAGATTCTCCGTTCTTTTCCAGCCTTGATTCTGGCGCTTACTGCTACCTTTCTTTTCGGGCTTGGAACCTTTGCAGGTACTTTTGCCATTACCTTGTACACCTTTGCCATTATGACAAAACTTACCTACGAGGATGCAAGTGCCGCCGATGTAAAAGCTTACCAGGCACTTCGGGCTATGGGTGTTTCAAAGTATGTAGCTTATATCCATGGAATTCTACCAGAGATCATTCCTGGATTTCTCACCAATGCACTTTACCTGTTGGAAACCAATGTACGGCACAGCTCCATTTTAGGATATGTGGGAGCTGGCGGTATCGGACTGCTTCTCAATGAGAAGATTTCCTGGTTGGAGTATGACAAAGTGGGGACCATTCTGCTGATGCTGTTTCTAACAGTGTGTGTGATTGAATATTTCAGTCGGTATCTGGCCGCCTTGATACGAAAAGAGCGCACAATAAAAAAAGAGCAGGCCAGACTGCTGCTTCTGTTTCTGGCTGCCCTGTTTCTGATCTGCACGTTTACCCTTTCCCTGCCGGATTTTTCCAGAACCAGTCCACAGACTTTGCGAAATATGTTTGCTGGCTTTCTGCAGCCAGACTGGAGCTTCTTTTTCTCGGCTGAAAAAGATGGGCTTGGGTATCTTTTACTGGAAACAGTGTGCATTGCTTTTATTGGAACGGTAATCGGAGCCATTGTATCTGCACCGCTGGCTTTTCTAAATACCAAACGTTTCGTACCTGCTCCTGTGTCCTTTCTTTTTAACCTGGTGATCATGGTAATCCGTTCGGTGCCTTTTCTGGTGTATGGACTGATTTTCATCCGGGTATCCGGGCCAGGAGCTTTCACAGGAGTGCTGACATTGGCCGTATGCAGTATCGGACTTCTCACCAAAAGATTTACAGAAGCACTAGATGCCCTGGACCCTCGTCCCTATCATGCGCTGCTGGCCATGGGGGTCCGTCCTCTTCCCGCCATCTGCCACAGTGTCCTGCCGCAGCTGAAGCCTGTTTTCACCTCTATCATCCTCTACCGGTTTGATGTAAACATCCGTGAAGCTTCCGTTCTCGGTCTGGTAGGCGCAGGCGGAATCGGAGCGCCCCTTATTTTTTCCATGAATCAATATGCCTGGGAAAAAGCTGGTGCAATCATGCTGGGATTGATTCTGTTTGTGTGGTTTATCGATATGGTATCTGAAAAAATCGGAGCTGGCAATTGATGGCCAGCTCCGATTTTCTGTCTTCTGGATCCTGTTTAAAAAATCTTTTAAACCTCGTCGTGAAATTTCCAAAGACTTTCAAGGGATCTTTTCATTCTGTTATTTTTCTAATTTTCTATAATTCTCAGCCTTATCGTACTCCTTATGCACGCCATCATCCTCGTACAAAGTATAACTGCTGCCTTCATATCCCAGCATAGTGAGTTTGGAAGTATCAATATCCTTCACACACTCCGCAGCCTCTGCAACCGGAATACACTTACCACTACGGATAAACAGAGGCACTTCATTTAAGGCAACCTCCACATAATGAACGCCCTTTTCCAGAATCTCCTCAGAAATGCTTCCGTCTGTCAGAAATTTCACAAACTTCATTTCTTCCGGAAGGTAAACATAACGCCCTCTTGCGTTCTGCTCGTAAACCGGTGCGATCATAATCTCATTTCCAAGGATCAGCTGGTCTTCCACCCGGATTGCCATCTTATCATCCGGATAAACAAAGCCAAGTGGTTTGAAATACATATCATCGTTTAAAGCGGCCTTCATGTATTCGCTGTACAGATACGGAACAAGGCGGTATCTCGTATTTACCACATTTCGGAAATCCTCAACATTCTCAAACTGATAGCACTCTTGCTCTCTTGTTCCGATTGCGGAATGGTTACGCATAAGCGGAGTAAATACCCCAAGTGCCATATGGCGAAGCACCAGGTCTCTTGTTGCATCCGCACCAAATCCACCAAGATCTGCTCCTGTGTAAAGGAATCCGCACATATTCAAAGACGGCAGCATTTTCAGGTTCAGAAGAATGTGTGACCACCAGGATTTATTGTCTCCCATCCAGATTCCGCCGTAACGGTGCATTCCAATATAGGAGGAACGGGAAAACATCAGGAAACGCTTCTCCGGATCAATGCGGTCGAATGCTTCGCCTGCTGCTCTTGTCATATTGTAGCCAAACAGGTTATGTACCTTGTCGTGACGGATCTTTTTGCCATCCACATTATGATAAAATCTGCGGTAATCTTCTGGGTTGTTTGCGAGTCCGTTTAGCTCGCCCTGCATTTTCCAAATGTGGATCTTACCTTCTTTATCCTGGTAAAACTCTCCGGCAAGTTTCTTCGCCTCTTCCATTCCCTCTGAGGAATAGAAAATAGCAGGCTCATTCATATCGTTCCAGAAGCCTTCAATCCCCTGTCTAATAAGGAAGCTGTATTTGTCTCCAAACCACTTTCTGGCATCCTTGTTCAGAAAATCCGGGAAATGAGTATCCCCCGGCCATACGGCTGCCACAAAATCACTTCCGTCCTCCCGCTGGCAGAAGTATCTTTTTTCCACACCTTCCTCGTAAACCTCATAGCCGCTTTCCACTTTTACACCAGCATCAATAATAGGGATCAGGCGTAGCTCCTGGTCTTTCATCTCTTTTACAAAATCCGGGAAATCAGGGAAATTCTCCGGATTCAACGTAAAGTCCTTGTAGGAATCCATATAATCAATATCCATGTAGATCATGTCCAGGGGAATGTGATTCTCACGGTATCCTGCTGCCACCTTGCGAAAATCCTCCTTGGTGGTATATCCCCATCTGCTCTGTCCGAAACCAAATGCAAATTTCGGGGGAATATAGCTGCGTCCGATCACATGGCGAAACTGCTTTACAATATCATAGGCAGATTCACCTTCAATCACATACACATTCAGATCTGCATCTGCGCATGTCACTTTCAGGGTGTCCATTCTGGTATATCCAATATCAAAGGTCAGTTCAGAAGGGTAGTCGAAAAACAGTCCAAATGTTGTCTTTCCGCTTACAATGATAAAGTTGTGGGCACCATACAAAGAACGCTTGTCTTCCGTATGGTTTGGATCATCGGTACAATTGCTGATATAGCAGTATCCTCTTTTATTGATGCCGCGGTTGGCTTCCCCAAGTCCATAAACAATATCATCCTCATCCATCACATATGTAAAATCAAAGCCCTTTTCCAGGCTGATTTTTCCATAAGGAAAAGCGCCATTCGCTGTTTCAATCTTCTCTGTTACTGCCTCCGTATCAAAAGGAGCTCCGTATCTGTATTTTCTGATCATAACAATCTTCCTCGTCTTTCAAAAAAGAGGCAAAAAATTTTGCCCCTTTAAGTCTGGTTATGCTGCTGTCCGTTTCTCGTCCAGTAACCTGTTTATTTATATAACACAAATGCCTCATAAGGTTTCAGCACGATTTTACCCTTAAATACTTTTCGGTCAAGGTTTGTAATCAGGCACTGGGAACCTTCAAATTCTGCAGGAACTTCAAATTCTGCAGACTGCTCACTGAAATTGCAGACTGTAAGAAGTCTTTCCTCATCCAGCTTTCTTGTATATGCGAAAATCTGATCATCCTCACGGCAAAGAGGTTCAAACTCACCGTACACAATAATATCTTTCTCCTTGCGAAGAGCGATCAGTTTCTGATAATAATGGAAAATGGAATCCAGATCATCCAACTGACTGGCTGCATTGATTTCTTTACAGTTTGGATTTATTTTAATCCACGGCTCCCCATCTGTAAAACCTGCTTTTTCTGAACCGTCCCACTGCATAGGTGTTCTTGCATTATCACGGCTTCTGAGCATCAGACATTTCATCATGTAATCCGGCTCCATCAGCCCTGCATCTGTCAGCTCTGTATAATACTGAATGCTCTCAATATCCTTATAATCTTCCAGCTTATGGAAATATGCGTTTGTCATGCCAAGCTCTTCTCCCTGGTATACATAAGGGGTTCCCTGCATCATATGAAGACAGGTTGCCAGCATTTTTGCAGAAGTCTCTCGGTATGCCGGATTGTCATTTCCAAATCTGGAAACGCTTCTTGGCTGATCATGATTTCCCAGGAAAAGACTGTTCCATGCTTTTCCCTGAAGTTCCTCCTGCCATTTGATCATCGTCTTTTTGAAAGCCTTAAAGTCATATCTGTCAGTGGTCCATTTGCCAAACTCCGCATGCGGGGAAGCATCTTCTACATGTTCAAACTGGAACACCATATTCAGCTCGCCACTGTCTTCCCCGGCATATTTCTGTGCCTCTTCAATGGTAACACCAGAAGTTTCCCCAACTGTCATGATATCATATTTAGACAATACCTCACGGTTCATTTCCTGTAAAAATTCATGGACCCGCGGACCGTGAACGCTGTATGGACCGAAATCTCCATACAGGCCGCTTTTCACTTCTCCATCCGGGAAAGCCTGATCCTTTGAAATCATACTGATCACATCCATACGGAAGCCGTCGATTCCCTTGTCACACCAGAATTTCATCATATCGTAAACTTCCTGGCGCACTTTCTCATTTTCCCAGTTCAGATCCGGCTGTTTTTTGGAAAACAGGTGCAGGTAATACATCTGTGTCTCATTGTCGTATTCCCATGCAGAACCGCCGAATGCACCGCCCCAGTTATTTGGCTCTTTTCCGTTTACCGGATTTTTCCAGATGTAATAGTCACGGTACGGATTATCCTTGGACTTTTTGCTCTCCAGGAACCACTGATGTTCGTCTGAAGTATGATTTACAACCAGGTCCATCAGCACCTTGATTCCACGCTCATGCGCCTGAAAAAGTAACTCCTCGTAATCCTGCATGGTTCCGTAATCTTTGTAAATTCTGCGATAATCTGAAATATCATAGCCATTGTCATCCTGTGGGGACTCCAGCATAGGTGAGATCCACAGAACATTTACCCCAAGTTCCTTCAGATAATCAAGTTTCTCTATAATTCCTCTGATATCACCAATTCCATCCCCATTGCTGTCATTGAAGCTTTTTGGATAGATTTGGTATACAATACTTTCTTTCCACCAGTTCTTCTTCATTTCCTGGCTGTCCTCCTGATATTCTATATTTATTTTCCCACAGAATATTCTTGCCCGGTACATGACCGCAGTGAAATATTCCCATGGCGCGTATTTGTTTTCTCTATTTTACTGCACCGGCTACTACACCATTCATGATCCATTTCTGACAGAAAATATACACAATCAGCACTGGAAGCAGAACAAGCAGATAAGAAGCAAATGCCAGATTATAATCAACAGAAAACTGTTTTTTAAATACATACTGGGCAAGCTGCAGTGTCTGTTGGCTTTCATCACTTAACAGTACCAATGGCATGGTAAAGTCATTCCAGGTCCACATGAAGGAAAGGATCGCTACTGTAGCTGTGGTAGGCTTCAGAACCGGGAAAATAATCCTGGAAAAAATCTGAATCGGATTTGCCCCGTCAATCATGGCTGCTTCGTCAAGTGCCTCCGGGATTGCCTTTACTGCCCCTGTATAAAGGAACGTATTCATAGGAAGACCGAAAATAATGTACAGGAATGTAATTCCGAAAATATTATCCAGGTGAAAAGCATTTGCCTGCACAACCAGCGGAAGCATGATTACCTGGAACGGTATAAACATGGCACTGATAAAGTAATAATACATGAGGGAAAAGAATTTGCTCTTTTTACGGTTTCTTGTGATGGCATAAGCGGCAAAAGAGTTTGTGATCAGTGTAAAAATCAGATTCACCACTGTGATAAATGCTGTATTAAGAAACTTTCTTGGAAAATTTGTCATTACCCAGGCATCTGCAAAGTTCTGAAGTCTGATTTTTCTTGGCAGTGCCAGAATGTTGTTCATATCTGTTGGATCCTTGATGGCAATCATCAGTGCCATATAAAGAGGCAGCAGGATGACAAGTACGATTCCAATGATCAGAAGGATCGTAACAGGCCAGTTGTAACGCTCTTTTACTTTCACTGTATTCTGTTTCATCCTAATTTTTCCTCCCTCTTCTCAAGTACACGCAGCTGGAATACGGAAATCAGTACCACTACCACAAAAAGCATAACCGCATTGGCTGACTGATAAGCGAACTGTCCGCCTCCGAAGCCCTTTTTGTAGATCAATACTGCAATAGATGTTGTGCTGGTTCCAGGACCGCCATCTGTCATAGCCATGATCTGATCGTAAACCATCAGATAACCCTTTGCGGAAAGTACCATATTGATGGTAAAAGATGGTGCCAGCAGAGGGAACGTGATTTTGCTGAATCTTTTTAAGCCGGTCGCTCCATCCAGGTCAGCAGCCTCATATACATCTGTGTCAATGGACTGAAGTCCTGCAATGTAGATCAAGGTGTTAAAAGCGCATCCGATCCATAAGGATACCGCAACAATTCCCCAGATAGCATAATTGGTTCCAAGAATATTTACACTTAAAGCTTTGATTCCAAGGCCTTTTCCCAGCTGTGGAATCAGGTTCGCAAAAATATAGTTGAAAATAAATCCTACGATCAGACTTCCCAGCATATATGGAAGGAAATAAAAAGCTTTGATTGTGTTTTTAAACTTGATCTTTGCATTTAATGCACAGGCCAGGATCAGACTGATCACGTTTACCAGAATAGTAGTGATCACCGCAAATTTGAATGTAAACAAATATGCATTTCCTGTATCCACATCAGAAAACATATGGATATAATTTCGAAGTCCTACAAAATTCCACTCTCCATATCCTCTCCAGTCTGTAAAACTGTACATAACACCTTTTAAGAATGGAATGGTGTGGAAAGTGAAAAACAGAACTGCAAGAATTCCTACATAAATGTAGTAAACCCGGTTAACAGCAGGTTTTTTCCGTGGGGCTTTATTCTTCATGGAATCCTCCCTTATTTTCTTACAAGGCTGCTGTTCACTTAGTGGCCAGCAGCCTTACAATTCATACGGATCAAAAGGTGACAGTTCACGTTCTTCACCTTTCGCCTGTATTTTCCATCAGTCACATAGATCAGTCTACATTTGCAATGTCATATTTCTCATCGCACTGTGCAAGGAACTGATTTATGTTCTCCTCGTTGTCCATTCCGTTTGTGTAGTTCAGGCACATTTCGGTCAGAAGTGCGGACATATCAAATCCGGATGGATAGTAATGATCTGGGAAGTTTGCAACCTTTCCAGCTGCAATATCTTCTTTCACACCTGCCACTGTCTCATTCTCCTGCTCTACACCTTTTACAGCTGAGAAAGCAAACTGATCATCAATGTACATTTTTGCATTTTCTGGCTCAAGCATAAAGGATACAAATTCTTTTGCCACTTCTTCATTTGCACTGTCTTTGCATACGCCAAGAAGTATATCTACACCAGAGGTTACATAGTTCTGGGATTCCTCATTGGAAGCCGGGAATGCAAACATATCCACATTGATATCTTTATTTGCATTTTTGTACTGGTTGACTGCCCAGTTTCCATTGATGATCATGGCAGCTTCTCCATTTGCAAAAGCTTTGTTTCCATCGTCGTAGGTTAGTCCCATAAAATCGTCCTGAGCATAGTCAAGAAGCTTCATATATTTTTCTGCAATTTCCTCGTGGGTTCCAACAAATGTGGTCTTGCCGGCTTTACGTTCATCATTAAAGCTCTCCGGAGCAAGGTCAGATGCAATACTGTTCCATGGGCAGTTACTTGTCCATGCATCTTTGTATGTCATAAGAAGTGGCTGTTCACCTGCATCCTGAAGTTTCTCGAGTACATCAATGAATTCGTCCCATGTTTTTGGAATCTCAATGCCATATTCTTTGAATTTGTCAACGTTATAAATGACACCGGAAGCGTTTGTTGCATACGGAACGCCATATGCTTTCTCTTCTTTATCCTTATTTACATCATATACCATCTGAAGGTAGGATTCCTGAATATTGGAAATGTAATCCTCGCTGCTTAAGTCCACCAGCATTCCGGCACTTTCTACCTCTGTGTAGTTGTTGTCACCGCCCATTGCAACGATATCCGGCATATCATTCTTCGCCATTCTGGTCTTTAATACAGTTCCTGCATCTGCCGGAGCTGTGATCTTGATTGTCACGTCCTCATGTGTCTCATTAAATTTGTCTACCAGCTTCTGAAGAATATCCTTGTTCTCTGCCTTGCTGGAAAAAAGTTCCAGTTCTGTTCCTTTTGCAGAAGAATCTCCCTCAGAGGAACTGCCGCAGCCGGTAACTGTACCAACCAGCAATGTACCTGCCATTAATGTGCAAATAAGTTTCTTGTTCATCTTTCTTTCCTCCATTATTTTACTCAATGAAGGCTGCGCAGCACTTGTTTATTTGAAAGCTTTTCCGGACACGTCTGTCCTGCTTTCCTTTCGGTGGCTTCATAATATCGTAACTTTTCAGCAAAATCAACAGGTTTCTCGAGAAACTTAAATTGTAGACAAACTTTTATTTTGTATTTTGTGCATATTGTATAGTTTTTTATCATGAAGATTCATGAGTTCTCAGATTGTCCCCCCTGTCTTATAATTTCCCCGGATAGCAGGGATTTCATGCAAATTGTTTTCTTTATGTAACAGGAATCCAAACGTAAGCTTCTGTTACGAAAAAAACAGTCAAGCTCCAGAGCGTGTTTGAAAAAGGCTTTCTGCAAGATGTGCGTCACAATTTGTGGGAGATTTCGCCCGGATGAGGGCGCCGTAGCGGGCTACGGCAACCGAATTCGGGTGAAATATACCGCAAAGTGGGGCGTGCAGATTGCGGGAATGATTTTTCAAACAGGCTCTATAGCCTGACTGTCTTCTCTTCAAATTCTTTTGAACGATCTGTTCATATTTTCACAGAATCTCTTTTTACAAGGTACACCGGACTTTTTATATTAAACTCTTTTAACTGCTCCCCGGCAACCATCCGAAGCAGGCGGCTGAACGCCAAATGTGCCTTCTGACCTACATCCTGATGAACTGTTGTAAGTCTTGGACGGACCATTCTGGCATAGATACTGTCGTCGAAGCCGGTAACAGATACCTGTTCCGGAACCTTAATTCCATGATCTGACAAAAAGTTCATGGCCTCAATTGCTGCATAATCTGAGGAAAATGCCACTGCTTTTACCTGCAGAAAACGCGGAAGAAGTTCTTTATATTTCTGGATACGGCGGTTTCTTTCCCCCGGGATCACGATCAGACGAGTGCGGCTACAGAATTTTCCTTCTTTTTCCATAGCCTGCTTAAAGCCCATCCAACGGCTGTAATCACTGTCAATATCTGTTTCTGCAAGAAACAAAGCTTTGTCAAAACCGCAGGAACAGAGGTAACTTCCAATCTGATAGCCGCCTGAATAATCATCCACTCCCACATTCTGGAAAAAATATTCTCCTGCGGGATAGGCATCTATGAGAACCATTTTCTTATTCAGCTTTCTGGACAATTTCCGATATTTTTCATCATTATATCCCAGAATGATCAGTCCTTCTACATTCCATCTGGAAGCAATATCCACCACGTTCTGGATATTCTCCCCTCCGATCAGCATGATATAGTATCCTTTCATTTCAGCTTCCATCTGAATGGTTCCTACCAGTTCTCCTACAAAGGAGTCCTGCAGGGAGTACATTCCATGAGCCTGGGCAAAACCAAGTACCACGCCTATGATCCTGGAACCATGTCCGGACAGCATAACGGAACCCATATGCGGAACATAATTCTGTTCTTTCAGGATTGCCGTTATTTTATCAATGGTTTTCTGGGAAACTCTTTTCGTATTGCCATTTATTACATTTGATACGGTAGTCCTGCTCACTCCCGCCATATCCGCAATATCCTGAAGCCGGATCATCTGATTTTCCTGCTCATATCATGCCATTCTTCCCCGCCCCAAGCGGAACCGGAAATTCCGTTGTCGGTGTAGTCCATTTTTTTGTACATCTCTACTTTGTTATCCAGACAGGTCAGGTACAGGCATTCGCGTCCTCTTTTTTGTTCTCTTTTCACATATTGTGTCATGATTTCACGTGCAAGCCCCTGGTGGCGATACTCTGGAAGAACGTCAAGACCAAGGAGCATAACGTTCTTTCCTTCCGGATTGTGAAGAGTACTATCCGTAAAAAATTCATCACGAAAGACTGCTTCGTCTGTTGCCACCCCATTGAGAAAGCCGGCAACTTTACCTGTTTCTTTATCCACTGCAACCATAAATGTCTCGGGTGCATTTGCCACTCGTTCTCTCATACTCTTGGCAGAGCAGGCCTCATTTGGCGGAAAACAGATCTGCTCAATCTGAATCACCTGGTCTAACTCCTCTGGAAGAATGTCTCTAAATTCGTATTTGGTTGTCATTTTTTCCTCATCCTTTTATATTTCATGCGCTCTCTCCACTTTAATAGCGAAAAAACCGTAAACTCCTTTTTATTATACCTCTGCGTCTTTTTTCCGTCAATGTAAGAACAGCAAACGGCATACCTTGAAATATCCCTTGAAGTGTCCCGGAGGACTTCATCGCCGTACTTATCAATCATCCGTACCAGAAAATCAATGCACCGCTCAAATTCAATATTCTGTTGCATAAGCTCCTCCCGTTATTGTTTTGATCTGAGCTTATTTTACAGAACCTGCTTGAAAACCACATTGAATAGAAATTGATTGTAAATTGACACAATCACTTTAAAAATATCCGCATTTTCTTGAATCGAATATATGTTCGTATTATGATAGATATACTCAATCTTAACTACGAAAGGGGAATTTCTATTGAATCAATGCGATTTTTCTTCTATTAGCACTTGTTTAAAAAACCATATCAGCGAAAGTAATCAAATGAGTCAGCCTGATTTTTTATACGAATTATTTGAAGATTTTATGGATGATCCGGCAAATCAGGATTTTTCAATGGACAACGGTCTGGTTTGCCGCTGGATGACTGGTCAGACTAAAATCAGTCCTAAAATATCCGCTTACTATTCCAAGCCATCCAACCAGAGAAAATTAGCCCATATGTTTAATGCATGGAATGGAAGTAGATTGTTACAAAAAGCTATTTCAAACAATAGGAAATATCTTAGATCTGATTGAAAAAGATGTGCGATACCCAAAGTGGCTTGCAACGGTTAGAAGATTTGCCGGAGCACCGCCGGGATTCTGTTCGAACAATTTTCTCCCATCCTGACTGTGTCCTGCTTCCGTAAAATCAATCAGCAATTCTCCCAATGCCACGATATCAACTTTTTCTTCCATTTTTCAGTTCTTCCACAATCTCGTTATAACGTTTTTTATTTAACCGGTAGAAAAATAATACAACCGCAGTCACAATCCACAGTGCACCTGGAATCGTCGTAAATGCATGTTTCATAATTGAAAGTACAATTGCATTTTGTGTCTGATTTGCAATATAACCATATTTTCCAAGTAATCCTGCTAAAAGTGCTGTTCCAACTG
Organism: Ruminococcus sp. D54t1_190329_F1; assembly: GCF_015551645.1. NCBI lineage: Bacteria > Bacillati > Bacillota > Clostridia > Eubacteriales > Oscillospiraceae > Ruminococcus > Ruminococcus sp. D54t1_190329_F1. Next base: position 85,665 of record NZ_JADNDC010000006.1, on the reverse strand, counting down.
CCATTCCGACTTTATTTCCAAGTGAAATAAATGCATACTGAAAACCATCATTTCTAAGTCCGGTTTTCCACTCCCCATATTCCACACAGTCTGGAATAATTGCATAGATTGCGGTATTAAATCCAGAGAAAAAAAACTGTGTGAGACCAGATAATGCATAAAAAATAGCCGGTGATTCTTTGGCATTGAAGAAAAACATAGTCAACATGAAAATTCCTGTAAATAAAGCAAAGAGAGATGCTGTTCTTCCTTTGTTATTTAACTTGCGGAATAATGGTTGAAAACAGGCTGCCCCGATGATAGAAGGAATAATGATGCACATCGAATAAGTTGTGTAGTAGGAGGCATTCCCTTCCACATATGTAAAGTAATACAGAATATCTGCGTTTCTACCATACAGTGTAAATCCAAATAATATCTGTCCTGCCAATGCAAGAAGATATGGTCTGTTCTGCATGACTGCTTTCAATTGTATCTTTACAGAAATTTTTTCTTTTTCCGGAGTAAGCACTGCCTCTTTCGTCTTCGCAAAGCAGAAGAAATGACAGGCTGTAAAAATACATCCATATATGACCGCAACCGTCAGATATCCTGTCTTTGCACTATGACTGCCGAATTTGCTGAGCAGTGGAACTGTGATAATATTTATCACACCAATTGCAATCATCGCTGCAACCGAACGGGATGTATTTATTTTTGCACGTTCATCAATATCCTGTGTCATAGCACCACACAAGGTTCCATATGGAATATTCACACAGGTATACCCCAAAACCAGCAGACAATATGTAATTACCATATAAATGATCTTTCCATTCTGCGGCCAGTCGGGTCTTGCCCAGAATGTCATAACAAGAAGAATCGCTGTGATTGGTGCCGCTACTAACAGCCATGGACGGTACCGTCCCCATCTCGATTTTGTTTTATCTGTAAGTCCCCCGACGATTGGATCATTGATTGCATCCCAGAATCTTGAAAAAAGCATAAGTGCTGACACAGCCGCCATACTGATTCCGAACACGTCTGTATAAAATATCATCAGAAAATTACTGACGAACATCCAGCTGAAATTACATCCAACATCACCAAACCCATATGCAATCTTACTGATCAGCGGTACTTTTCCATTTTTGTTTTCGCTTCCCATATGTCTCTCCTATTTTTATCAGAGTTTCTGACAGAACTCTATTCTTTCCTCATTTGGGCCCTTAATCATAAAATACTTCACACCATTTTCCCAAAATGGTAGTTCTTCGATTCCGTCTGTAATAATTGTGTATTTTTCATTGCAGATTTTCTGATACATACTTTCAATGTCTTCCACATCAAGTGCAACATGTTGGTATGCACCGTCTGACATTGCCGCCTGCCCATTTTCAAAAGTCTCTATACAGTAATTTTTTATCTGTAAAAATGCCACTTTTCCCCCTGCTTTTTCATTATAAGACTGCATAATCACTTCAAATCCAAGACTCTTATAAAACTCAACTGTTTTCTGTAAATCGTTTGTCGGAAGCCCGACATGGGCAACTCCGACAATTCCATATTTATTTTCCATACGAACTCCTTACTTTTCACTGACGTTGATAATTACTTTCATCGTTGTTTCGCGGTTATCATCAATATACTGGTATGCTTTCAGATAATCTTTAAAAGCAAATGTCTTTGAGATGAGCGGTTTCAAATGAACTTTGCCCTCATTTACCAATCTGATTCCATCTATATAATCATCATGGCGGTACATCATCGTGCTCTTAATGTCAAGTTCGTGGTCATTTGCCACTGCAAGATCTACTTCTGCCATTCCTGCAAAAACAGCCACCAGTACAATCGTGCTTCCTTTTCTTGCATATTTAATTGCCTGTCCCATTGTGATATTGTTTCCGGCACAGTCGTAGATCACATCCGCCTTGTCCGGTCCAAATGCTTCGAGCATTGCCGCACTGAAGTCTTTATTTTTGGTATTCACACACACATCAATTCCACATTCTTTTGCCTTTGCCAGTCTAAGATCACTGATATCTGTGATCATCACTTTCGCTGCCCCCATTCCTTTTGCTGCCTGTGCCACGAGATTTCCAATCGGTCCTGCTCCAAGAACTGCAATATTCATGCCAGCCACATCACCTATCTGTTTTACACCATGAACTGCCACAGCAAGAGGTTCAATCATAGCGCCTTCTTCATAGGACATATCTTCTGGAATAGGTGTTACTTTAGATGCATCCACTGCAAAATACTCAGATGCTGTTCCTGTCGTCTGAAATCCCATTACTTTTAATTCCTCACAGAGATTATACTTTCCATGACGACATGGATAGCAATGTCCACAATATACCTGAGGCTCTATCGTCACCTTCTGTCCCACATGAAACTCTGTGACATTTTTTCCAAATTCTGTAATCTCACCGGAAACCTCATGTCCTTGTGTTACCGGATATTTTGTAAACGGATGTTTTCCATGATAAACATGAATATCTGATCCACAAACACCAATATTCATAATCTTTACCAAAACCTGATTTTCCTTTACCTCCGGAACCGGAACCTCTCTGAAAATAATTTCTCCTGGATTTGTCATTACCTGTTGTAACATAATTGTTTCCTCCTTTTTCATGTCGTTTTATTCTATGTTTTATAAAATGTTTTATTAAAGTAATTACATTATTACAATGTAAACACAATTTGTCAATATGTTTTTTCATATTTTTATACATTTCATAATTTTAAAATACATTTTTTGTATATTTTTCACAATTAAATCGAGTAGGAGGCGGTGACTAACCGCCGTCCTCTCACACCACCGTGCGTCAGACTGTCTAACAATTAAGAAAAATGCTATAATAAAACTACCAAATACAGTATCGTAGGGGGATTCGTTATGGCATATATTGTTGGCACAGATAGATATCAGACAAGAATGATAACCACTTCATTAGACGACTTAATAAGTAAGGATAATTCTGTCCGAGTAATAGATTCTTATGTAGAATCCTTAGATTTAGAAAATCTGGGTTTTATAGAGTATAGCGGTAGGAATCGAGGACAATCACCTTATCGCCGATCTGATTTATTAAAACTTCATATCTATGGTTATTTAAATAAGATTCGTTCTAGCCGCGCATTGGAAACAGAAGCAAAACGCAACCTTGAATTAATGTGGCTGGTAAACTGCATAACACCTGATCATGGTACTATTGCAGGGTTTGTTCAGAAGAACAATGCTGCGTTTCATAATACATTACGAAATCTTACCCTTATTCTCAAAGGTTGGGGACTCATTGATGGCGAACTGATTGTTATTGATGGAACAAAGATCCATGCTCAAAACAGCAAGCATAATTGTATTACGCAAAGCGGTTTAGATAAAAAAATCGAATATGCAGAAGCTCAGATAAATGCATATCTTATGGCAATCGCTAAAGATGAGGTGCCGGCAGATGACCTTACAGATAAACTAAAAACCTATCAAGAGTTAAAAGAACAGTATCTTACACAAAAACAGGAATTAAAAGATGAAGGACTGGAACAAAAGAGTTTGACAGATCCTGATTCAAGAAGGATGAAAAATAACGGTTCATTGGATATCTGCTACAATGTACAGTCTGTTGTAGATGCAAAGAATCATTTCGTTGTAGATATTTCGACGACTAATGATATAAATGATCAAAACCAGCTTTATACTATGGCACAAAAAGCATCCGAACTTTTAGAAAAAGAGTCTTCTACAGTTCTTGCAGATACAGGTTATTATAACGGAACGGAGATAAAAAAATGCGTTGATGCTGGAATGAATGTCTTTATAAAAAAAGCTAAAGCGAATAATGCTACAAAAGATAATGAATTTCGCAAAGAAAAGTTTATCTATAATGGTGAGACTGATGAATACACATGCCCAGCAGGAAATAGATTACGATTTTTTGAAAACACTTCGAAGAATGGTATGAAGTATCGCAAATATAAGTGTACAGACTGCAATTCATGCAAATATAAAAAAGACTGCACTACTTCTTCATCTGGAAGAACGATACAGCGTTGGGTACATGAAGATGTTCTTGAAACTGTGTATAATGAAACACTAAATAATAACGAGGTTTATAAACAGAGAAGATGTATCGTGGAGCATCCATTTGGGACTATAAAAAGGAGCCTCGGATATAATTTCTTTCTTCGACGCAGACAAGAGAATGTTGACGCAGAAGCTGCATCTATGTTTATCGCTTATAACTTTAAGCGATTATTAAGCATGTTTTCAACAGAAGAATTAGTAATGAGGTTTGAATAATGTATGATGTAACAGAGGGGAACACATGTAATTCATGTGAAAAACAAAGATAAAAATGGTATTAAAAAAATCGAAGATAAAAATACCGTCTACATCAGACTGAATTTTTGAATTGTTAGACAGTCTGGCGTACCGTTCGGTACACGGCGGTTTCAATAGTTGACGTGCACAGACTGATAGGCTGTGGCTAAATCATAGAAGCCACTGTTTATCAGTCTTTCTTTTGTCATGGCTTTCTTAACTGTCGTCAGATTGGCACAATACCAGTGTCCCCTTCGACAGTTTGCCGCCATGTTCGCATAATATTCATGGATTCCCATTTTTATCAGATTTCTCTTCTTTGTTCTGGGCAATTTCCATTGTTTCCATATACACATACGTATTCTGTGATAGAGCCATCCGTTGACGTCATCTATGTTGTTCTTCATACTTGCAATTCCGTAATAGTTAAGCCATCCCCTCGCATATACCTTAATCTTCTCAAGGCTTGGCTTGATTGACTGACATCGCTTACGGGAAGATAACTCCTTCAGTCTAGACTTAAACTTCTTCCATGACTTCGTATGAACTCGGACATAAATGCCTTTTCCGTTCCTTCCCAATGCAAAGCCAAGGAATTTAAAATTTCGGATTGCAAACACGCTGACAGTACGGCTCTTTTCTCGGTTGACTGTAAGTTTCAGCCTCTCCTCAAGATATTTTGTACTGCTTTCCAAGAGTCTCTCTGATGCTCGCTTGCTCTCTGCAAGAAGCACGATGTCATCTGCATATCTTATGCATGGAACACCTCTTTTCAAGAATTCTTGGTCGAACTCATTGAGGTAGACATTTGCCAGCAACGGTGATAGATTTCCACCTTGTGGCGAGCCTTCCTCTGTGTCAATGACTACTCCGTTTTCCATTACACCGCTCTTCAGATAGCGCTTTATCAGCTGTACTACACGTTCATCTTTTACATTCTTTCGGAGAAGATTGATGAGAATTTCGTGATTAAGAGTATCGAAGTACTTTGACAAGTCAAGGACTACAGCAAATGTATAGCCTTGTTCGGCATACTCCTTAACCTTAAGTATTGCGTCTTTTGCACTTCTGTTCGAACGATAGCCATAGCTACCCTCTGCAAACAGCGGTTCATAGATTGGCACTAACTGTTGGGTTATTGCCTGTTGAAGTGTACGGTCTACCACTGTTGGTATGCCAAGCTTTCGCACACCACCATCTGGTTTGGGAATCTCAACTCGTCTTACTGAAGACGGAGTATACTTTCCACGATAAATGCGGTCGGTTATCTCTTGTTGATGTTCCTTTAGATATGGAAGAGCCTCCTCAATGGTCATGCCATCAATTCCTGGCGCTCCCTTGTTTGCCTTGACTCTCTTATACGCTCTGTTAAAGTTGTCTTTATACAGTATCGCTTCCAAAAGTCTCGGCTGTGCACTGTCTCTTTCTTTCCATATCCGATTGAATGACCTAGACGCTTTTGCATACCCTTCGTGTTCCGCACTATCTCTCTGCGAACAGTCATTGTTTTCAATGTTTTCTGCCATAGACGGTCATTCCTCCTTTCTCGGTCATACTTAAGATTCCTACTGATTCGGTCCTTCACCTCTCGGCTACTATGACCTCTGCTGACTTCTGTGCGTTCAGCATTGCTTTATGCAATGGTTACCTCTTTCAAGGCGTACCGCACAGACCTCCCTGGGTACCACACGTTTCTTCCTCTCCATCCATCTGCCTCATTTATCACGCAGGATTCCGTGTAGTTATTGGGCTTTGACTTGGGTGGCAGTCTTACCCTCATGCATAACCTTATATGAGATTTCTGTTCGTCAGACCAGAGATTTGCCCGGGGTTAGTCTGTTCCCACATCCGGCTTCCTTCAGATTCCACCTCACGATGGACACCCTTGCCTTCGGCTATATCCTTCCCACTACCGGGCGGATTCGGGACTTTAACCCGTTAGAAACGTGCGCCTCCAGGCGCACCACGCAAAAAAACGGAAAGGAAACCGTAGTTACTGTTTTCTTTCCGTTTTTTACTATAATTTCTTTTTTTAATTTTACACAACTTCTCGTTTTTCACACATATAAAGCGGACATCCGCATTCGCTTTGCAACCTGTCAGTGGGAGCTGTACCGTACGGAATTTTCAGTTCAGAAAATTCCTACCTGTGAACAGTTACTACAATTCTACCATATGTTTTGTGAAAAAGTATTTCGCGGCTCCAACAGCTGACGCTTCTTTCTTATACGAACAATTTTTCAAGTATGAAACATCGTGCTCAAAGCCATTATATGCCATCACTTTTTCTCCCAGTGGTATCATATAATCTGACAATACACCTCCCACATCACCTCCTAGTATGATATCCATATCATATGCCATCCGCAGATTTGATATCAAAACAGCAAGATGATCCAGATACTCATTCCATTTCTGCAAAATTTTTTCATTACCACTTTCAATTTTTTCCATAAATGCATCCAGTGACTGCCTGTTATCTTTTGTCAGTACACTTGCAGCACAATATGCATCTGCACATCCTGATTTACCACAATAACACTTTCTTCCACCGGGAACGAGTATCATGTGACCAAACTCCCCTGCTTTCTGGTTCTGCCCTCGAAACAGCTTTCCATCTATGCAGAATGCACCTCCTAATGTGTGGTTCAAAGACAGATATATCGCATTTGGATACTTTTGCTTTTTTTCTGCAAGCATTGCAGCATTAGCATCGTTTTCAAAATATGCTGGAATTTCCAGAGCCTGCTCTAAAAAGCGCAGACTATAATTCTCTATACCTAAAGCATGGGATTTTAAAACAATCCGTTCTTTCTGATCAATAATTCCTGGAATCGCCACTCCAATCCCAAGTAGCGTGTCCTTCGCTACTTCGCCTTCCAGAAAAGTTTTGACCTTTTGTGCCACCTCTGTACAATAAGATAATTCAGCCGTAAATTTTAAACGGATGCGATCTTTTTTTATAATCTCATCTCCAAGATTTACTAATACCATTTCTATATGATTCGCTGTAATCAAAATTCCCATTGCATGACAGTATGACTTATTAATCCCTATACTTTTTGCCTTCCTTCCACCGGTTGAAGCATATTCCCCAGTTTCTTCCAACACCCTTTTTTCTAACAAGTCATTCACATTTGCTAACACAGTCGGCATACTCAAGTTTAACTCTTTTGCGATTTCTGCCTTGGATGTAACATGATTGTTTAGAACATAATTAATTATTTTTTTTCTTGTTATATTTTTTTTATCTTTATTTTCCGTTTTCTTACCCTCTTTTATTAAATATATTATAAAAGAATTATATGCTTTTTTATTCTTCTTGTAAAGTAATGTTCTATAATAAAAATTTGCTGCATTCAGAAATAGTTACTGTTCCCTCTGATTTTCGTATGCTTATCTCACAGCAAAGCAGTACCACACCGGTACAGCCTGCTGAATCAATCAATACGAAAACGGAGGTATTTTTTATGCGAGAACTCAGAAACACAAAAATCATCGCTGTAGATCATGGCTATGGCAATATGAAAACAGCAAACACCGTCACGCCAACCGGAATCAAAGCCTATGAAACAGAACCACTCTTCTGCATCATTCCATATTTCCCATGAAGAATGTTGTAAATTAGTACTATCCACAACGATAACAGGTAATTTAATTATTCGTATTTTTTCCCAATAATGTAAATCGAAACTACCATACCACCTAATATTATAATTAAGAAAATTTTATTCAAAATATCCCATAAAGCTATATTGAAACAATTGATTATTATAATACCTGCAAGAGGATATAGAACAACCGTTGCAAGTGTCCATATTTTTAAAGTTGTGCAGATGTATATCCAATTTCCATTGTTAAAAGATAAACCAACTAGATGTATTCTAAAAATTCCTTGTGAAACATAATTTATCTTATTGGCATCATAATATGTTGGTAATATGTCTTTTGCAAAGAAACAAAACCATGCACCAAATAAAAGCATTCCCCCTGTAACCAGCAATATATCCCCTTTCATCTCAGCTAACGAACTTTCAGATACAACTAACATAATAATTTCTGTAATAGATATAAAAAAACATAACAAATATGCTAATATCCAGTTTTTTCTATGCTGGTGAATAGAATCCCTAACAGCCATATCGAGAGAGCCTACCACCAATTCCTCGATTTCTTTTTTTTCAATATTTTTCTGTGTATCTATTTTTTCTCCACGTAACAATTCTGTAACGGTAACATCTAATATATCAGCTATTGGTATGAGTAATACGACATTGGGCATACTAAGACCACGTTCCCATTTGCTAACTGTTTTATCTGATACATATAATTTTTCAGCCAAATCCTTTTGAGTTAAATTCTTTTCCTTTCTTAATTCGGTTACAAATAAACCGAATTTTTCATTACTAATCTGATACATATATCCACCTCCTGCACACATATTATAATGAGAGTGTGCATAAATCACTCGACCAGCAGTAGAATTGCAGAATATTAGCACATAATTCATCAAATAATCTCCCCATTATGATTATTTCTATAAAGTTATATTCGAATATTTTTTAAGCCATACTATGGAATAATTAAATCGGCAACTTATAACTATGACGGAAAAAACCAGCCTTCCGAAACTTAGAAAAGATCACTTTCTATAGAATTGTAATTTGCTTCTTTGGCCCCTTATAAACACAAAAGCTGAACAAACAGGATTTTTCGTCCTACTTGTTCAGCTCTTTGTTTACCTGTAAATCAGTTCTTTTAACACAATCTCTTCTGCTGCATTCCGGATATTATTTACAGCTCCAACCCACACCATCTGATCACGAGCTTTCAATTCTTCCGTAACGCCTTGCTTCTCCATCATCTGACGCACCAGAATATCCATCCTCTCCTGTGCTTCATCGTCCACAGCATTCAGATGTTCTGTTAATCTGTCTTCCAACATATACAGAGAATACATTGCCGGACGATGCTCTTTCAGATACGTTTTCCGAATCATTCCATATTTCCCATAATGCGGTTCTTCATCTGTACTGACAAGATTCGGATAGTAAATTCCGTCTGCTCCCATTGTGTAGGTTCCACCTATTTTTTCAAATGTGCTTTTCATGTGTTATTCCTCCTTGAAATCAGCGATATTCTTAGATCATCGCAAAATATTTCAGGACAGCCTTGATAGCATACAAAATGGAAGTTATCTATTTCTCCTCTTCGTTAAGACCTAGTTCATTACATATTACTTGCTATCCCTGATACCTTATTCTTTCTACCAGCGTTTCCTTTTTCAGATTACTGCTTAAAACAAGGGAAAGCACAATCTGCAAAAGACTGACCAGCAAAATCATAGCAAGAATTGGTGTAATTGGAACATGATAGACATTCATTCCAAATATTCCATTATGCTTTGCATAGGCAAAGAGCGCATAGCCAAGTGGCAGACCAACGATAAGTGCTACACATATGGTGCCAACCGTAAAAATCAGTCCCTGTAACTGCAGGCATAAATTTAATTGTTTATTTGTCATACCCACAGCCTGTAATACACCATATTCCTGCTTCTTCGTGGTGATATTGATGATCATGGTGTTTGCCAGATTCATAAACCCAATGAGACCGACAATTGCCATGAACAGATAGCAGCCAAGCTTCATCATACGGCTTGCGTATTCTGCAGTTTGCAATTCTGCGTGATAGGTGTTCAGCTTGATATGAGAAGTATCGGAGAGCAGGTCATTCAGGCTTTGCTCTACAGATGCCACATCTTTTTTAGCACAATCCACCCACAGGTATCCATAAGATGTCCCTTTCGGATCTACAGAGCGGTATACTTCTTCCGGAATGACCAGATAAGTGTCCGCGCTTACAAAGGAGCCTGCGATTTTTCCATGATAGGTATAGGTTCCGCTTCCGTTATCAAAGTTGAATGTAATCGGTGCACCCGCAGAATACCCGTCAGCTTCCATCCACATGGACCAGCCAAAGAAAACATCCCCGTTTTTGACAGCCTGTGCATAGTCCATGGAACCGATATCGCCATCCCCGCGCATCATTTCAAAATCCTCTTGATTTACGATTGCAACCGGAAATTTTGTTCCGTTCAGATCTGCAGAGACGATTTCTCTCGTCAGTACATCCGTTACACCGGGGATGGATTTGATTTCTTTAATCAATGAATCATTCAGTGGGTTGTTCTGTAGGATTGTGTCCAGATTATTCTCCGAATAGGCTTCATCATAATTCTGGGAATAATCCAGCTGCAACTCAAATTGTCCATGGTTGATTGCAATCCGCGCCTCGTACTCCGGGTCAATATTCCCAACATAATTAGAAATAATTACAAACAATACACAGGAAAGCCCCATGGTAAGAATCGTAGCAATGGTTCTTTTCGGATTGCCTGTCACATTTGCCATTGCCATGGAGAAAACGGTGACATCTTTTCTGCCTTTTCGTCTGCCCTGTTTTTGCGTTTTGGAGCCGTCAAGATACCGTGTCGCTTCGATTGGTGAAATCCGGGAAACAATTTTCATGGGTTTGCGCAGAGCCAAAACGACCGTAAGAAACGATACAAAAATGCAGATGAGCATAATTGGCAGTGAAAACAGAGGCACCTGATAGTTCTTGATTCCGGACGATACCAGATTTCCCTGCTCCACCAGCCAGTTGAAGCTGACTTTTGCAATCAGGAAACCAAACAGCAGCCCCAGCGGTATCGAAGGAACCGCCAGAAGAATACCCTCACGAAAGATCAACTGCTTCATCTGCTTTCTGGTTGCACCCAGCGCCTTGATTTTCCCGTACTCCTGAACCTTCTGGGCGATCCCGACCTGGAAGATATTATAAATGACCACAACGGAAAACAGCACGATTCCGAGGATCAGGATTCCACAAAGCACAATCATTTCATAGCTCGGCTGCAATACCCACTGCAGGTAGAGGTCATTGATGATCACGTTTTTCTGGTCAATGCCGCAGGAATCCGCGATTTCTTTTATAACAGGCGAAACATTATTCATAGATACATTTGCAGAATCGCTCAAGGTAAAATAGATATTATATTGCCTGTCACCCTCCGCAACACGCTCATTTAAAAAATCCTGCGAACCGAATACAACATAGGAAGCCTCGATGGTATATTCATCCCGATCATATAAAATCCCGCTGACAGTAAATTCCACCGGTGCGTATTCCGACTGCATGCCGGAACGGTACTCCAATGTTACGGTGTCTCCGACCTTTACATCATGGTATCCCTCTGCATCAAAGAAAGCGCGTCCTGCGGCAATTTCCTGCGCCTTTTTTGGATAGGTACCTTCCTTCAACACATATTCCTGATTATAGGGAAGCATTTTCCTGACCGTTTCATCCGCACTGACAAAGCCGCCATTTTCATTTCCTTTCAGGATGCCCTCCGTACACATGATGCCGATATCAGATATCTCAGCTCTGCGTTCCACTTCTTTTAATTGCGTACCATCTGCGGCGATAAACAGGCCGTAGTTGCTTCCGTATGAGCTTGCCGCCTGACTTTTCTGTAAACGAATTACCCCATTTCCCACAGTACTGATAATAACAAGCAGCATCGTGGTCAGACAAATTGCCATCATGATCAGTATACTTCTTGTCCTGTTCCTTTTGTCATTGCTATATGCAATCCTGTTTATTGTCTTCATCTGAAATCCACCACCTGTCCGTCCTCAATCACCAGAATACGGTCAGCGACCTGTGCAATTTCGTCATCATGGGTAATCATTACAATTGTCTGTCCATATTTTTTTGCTGTCATCTTAAGCAGAGCGATTACCTCATCACTGGTCTTGGAATCAAGATTGCCTGTCGGCTCATCTGCAAATATAATTTCCGGACGATTCACCAGTGCTCTTGCAATTGCTACTCTCTGCTGCTGTCCTCCGGATAACTGATTTGGCAGATTGTAAATCCTCTTTTCAATCCCCAGAGTTGCAATAATATCATTTACATACGCTTCATCCACTTTTCTTCCATCCAGCCCCAGTGGCAGTACAATATTTTCCCAGACATTAACAGATGATACCAGATTGAATGCCTGAAATACAAATCCGATTTTTCTTCTGCGGAAAACAGCAAGGGCATCTTCCTTCATTCTGTATAAATTTTTCCCTGCTAAAATAACACTGCCTTTTGTCGGGGTATCAAGCCCTCCAAGCATATGTAGTAATGTACTTTTACCCGAACCTGACTTTCCGACAATTGCGACAAATTCTCCCCGCTCAATCTGAATGTCCACCTGATTGACCGCTTTGACCTGATTCTCACCTGCGCCATAAAACTTACAAAGCTGCTTGGTTTCTAATATCACACTCATGTGTTGCCTCCTTTTCATCCTACATCCAAATTGTATCAGGGCAATCTTTCATTTCACTTTCAAAAAACGAGCAGAAGTCTTACAGAATTGTAAGATTTCTGCTCACTTAAAATTTAACCAACATATGGTAATTGAATCACAAACGTGCTTCCTTTTTTCTTTTTGCCGGAGGTTACCGTAATCGTACCTGCGTGTTTTTCGATAATTTCTCTCGATAGAAAAAGTCCGATTCCTGTACCACTCTTTTCCATGACCTCCTTGGAACTTCCTCTGTAAAATCGTTGAAAAATTTTGTGATACTCATTCTGCGGAATACCAATTCCCTGATCCTCAATTTCCATTCTTACAAGATCGTTTCTTTTTTGTAACCGGATAAATATTTTTGAACCACACGGACTGTACTTGACCGCATTATCCAGAACGTTGATCACAGCTTCACCAAGCCACCTTTTATCCTGCATAATCGTGCATGTTTCCAACTCTTTTTCATAGTCAAAAACGAATTCAATTTCTTTCTCATCCGCTTTAGGATAAGTGCGATTCACAGCAGATATGACAGTATCCATAAGCGGAAGTTTTTTCTTATTAATCTGAATCAGTCCAGTTTCCATCTTGGATATTTCAAGAAGCGACTGCAATAATGTCTCCAGTCCATCCAGAGCACTCCGACAACGGATACGAAACTCCTCCTGTTCTGTGGCACTTAAGTCATTCTGCATCAGCACACTAAAACATGTATCCAAAGCTGCAACCGGTGTCTTTAACTGGTGAGAAATATCAGAAACCATTTCTTTCGTGTTCTCCTTTTCTGCCCTTGCTTCTTCCTTTATCAACTGAATATGATGTCCGATTGCTTCAAGCTGGTCATTCAATTTTTCCAGTTCTGCATGATTTTCCGTTTTCAGTAAATCATCAAATTTATTTTCACGGAATCTGATCAGAATTTCTTCCAACTGGTCTAAAATTTTCTGATGATTCGCATCTTCTTTTTTCTTCCAATAAAATAAAAAAGTCAAAAGAAGCACGCATATCACAGTGCTTACAGCACCGGTCACCATAACCTGATGTCGGAATTGCGAATAAAATGCATTCCCTTTATTCCCCCAGTATCCATATTGCTCCAATAATCGCCTTCCCTGTTCGTTAGTTTCAATATCCTTATCCTTAAGCAATTTAGAAACAGCATCCAGCCCGGAAAATTCTTCCTTTGCAGCAATCTCTGTCATAAGATTCATTTTATATTTATAATCTTCATAAAACACATACGTGGTAAAGCAATTTAATATTGCAAACAATAATATGACAGGTAATACCAAGGAGAGCACTACTGTAATCTTCTTGCGATATCTCTTTGTCACTGCCTTACCTCCTGATTCCATATATACCCAAGACCTCTGATATTCTTTATATAGACCGGTGCAGCCGGATTATCTTCGATTTTCTCACGGAGTCTTCTGATATTGACAGCGATTGTATTTTCATCCACAAAATCCCCTTCCAGATCAAACACATTTTCCAATATTTGTGTTTTTGAAAGAATCTGTTTCGGATTCTGAAGAAAAAAAGTCAGCATTTTCAACTCCGTTTTTGTCAGACTGATTTCACGACTCTTTATCAGGACTTTCATTTCTCCTGCGATAAATACGATATCTCCCGAAATCATCTTTCCGGCTTCCGTTTTCTCCTGTCTGCGGCGGAAATGTGCTTCTATTTTCAAAAGAAGTACCGAAAGACTAAACGGCTTTGTAATATAATCATCTGCCCCTGCTTCATATCCCATGACCTGATCCATCTCCTGATCTAGTGCTGTAAGACAAATAATGTATGTATTATAATTGCATCTCATCCACCTTACAAATTCCAGTCCATTCCCATCCGGAAGATTCACATCACAAATGGTAACATCCACATTATTATCACTTGCAATTCTTTTCGCTTTTTTCACTGATTCTGCTGAAAAAACCTCATATCCGGATTTTTTCAGTGAGAATGTAATTCCACGATTTAAATTTTCATCATCTTCAACCACGAGTATACCTGGCATAGCATCTGCACCTCTCTTTATTAACTATTCATCTTAAAATGCTTCAATGCCTCCACAATTGCACTCTCTTTATCTTCTGGACACTGCGGTTGCCTGCTATCTTCATTTTTAGGTAAATTATAATTCTTTCCAACCTCAATTCCGCATTTTCTCTTTACCTGTGAGATATACAGATTGGAAACCTTCATGCCGGCATTATGTTCAGCCACATATTTCTTTATCTCATCATATGTAGCCTTAGTCTCTGCAGATGTTATATCCATATCATCAAGTTCAATCGTGACATTAATGTAATTATCCTGCTTTTGTTTCAGTTGGGACAAAAGAACAACCGTCTCGACATGCGGTGAAAGTTTCTTCTTATACTAAATAGCAAAACTGTTGCCTTTTGCGAAAAGGTTCATACTCCACCTAGGGGAATACCTTTCACCCCGCCTTCAAAATCCACATATGTCTTACATTACTTGCAAATAAAATTCGACCTTATGAATATGTGTATTGCTATCCATAATTACTATGTCTTTAGGTACTCCGGTTATTATGTATTTTTCATCAAATACTAACGAAAGATAATATTCTGTCTTTACTTGAACAACCTTATCTCTTGAGCATTCTGGCATAGTTCTTTGAATAATAGAAAGTGCCTTTCTAAAATCATAACACTCCGCATACCCTATCTCAGA
This sequence comes from Ruminococcus sp. D54t1_190329_F1, assembly GCF_015551645.1. Lineage (NCBI taxonomy): Bacteria > Bacillati > Bacillota > Clostridia > Eubacteriales > Oscillospiraceae > Ruminococcus > Ruminococcus sp. D54t1_190329_F1. The sequence continues at coordinate 70,288 of NZ_JADNDC010000006.1, read as the reverse complement.
TAGCTTTTTACCATTAAGGACTGACAGAACTTTACTACACCATTCACTTTTCGCCCAATCATCCAGATGATAAACATTAATTTTACAATTCTCACATTTATCAGCAAGATATTTTAATAGGACCTCAAATTCTTCATCTGATAATTTTCTGTCAGAAAGAATTTCCTTTTCAATTATTGGTTCTAATTCATCTCTATCGCCCTTATTTTTTCTATATTTCTGCAAGTCATTTTTTAAATTTTCATTTTCTTCTAAATCAACTCCTAAAAATGTTTTTCTTAGACCATATTTCACGAAAATATTCTTCAAAACTTTCTTTTTTCTAATTTGCTCTATTATTTCGCTCTTAAATAAGACAAGCAAAGGATCGTTCCTTTTATTAACAGCCATAATATCTATATCAATTCCTTCTGAACTGACATAAATATATATAGGAATTCGAACAAATTTAACATAAACATTTTCTATACTGTCTATGCTTAGGAGTTCATCCGGCTCACTTTTAGTTTTGTCATTATAGATATTCATTTCATCAAGGAAAACTTTATTAACACTATCGATATTTTCTTTAAATATTTCTATATCATTTACTTCGAAGTCAGCATCTAGTTTTTTGTCATTAACATTAACTCTATCAACAAACTGATAATTTTCGTGTTCAAGAATGATTTTCCGATTAATAGGATCTAAATAAACATTTTTAACTCTATCTTTCTTCCTTTGTACGGTCCTCAATTCTCGTAATGCTTGTTTCCCTTTAGCCAACAAGCTACATCGATTTGTCGTACAATAAATTACATCTTTTACGCTTAAATCTGCAAGTGTTACTTCTAGTAGATTTCTATCAATTCCCAATATATTTACTAATTCATCTATTTCTTGAATTCCTTCATTTATTAAACGTAATACTATTTCGTCCAGTAATGGAAGCGAATAAAATGAACGTTTAGTAATTGACAGTATTGTTTTCATTATAGGGACATAGATTTCATCACGTTTTATAAAAAGATATCCATCATTCTTCCGTACATTAATGTTAGACATAGATTCAATTAATTTATCCATTATATTTCACCTCCCGGTATAACAAGGCACTCGTCCTCATGTTCACAAATATAATCAATAATCTCAATAAACTTATTATCTGGGTCATCAAATTTATAAAAGAAGTCCATATCTCCACAAATAATAAGCAAATTTTTTGCCCGCGAAAAAGCTACATTAACCCTCTCCTTTTCTTTTTGAAAGCCAATTGAGTTTTTAGTTCTAACTGTACTGTATATGATAATATCATTTTCTCTACCCTGAAATGCATCAAGTGTATTAATATCAATTCCTTTTGCAATTCTATCATATCCACTATTATTTACGGACTTTCTAATTAAGTCTTTTTGACCTCGATACCCTGTAATAATACCAATATCTAAATTCGGAAGCACCCCTTCATTTTTAAAGCCCTCCAATAATTTTTTAACCAAAGTATTCTCCGCATAATTGCAATAGGAGCCTCCCTTAAGCCTACTTTCATCTTTTCTATCCATCATTGAAGTGTCAATCCAAATAATGGATTTTCCTGCAAATTTTTTTATTGGATGCATCCGATTCTTATCATCAACCTCCGTTGCAATTTTACCCTCATAAAAGACTTGACTAATCAAATTTCCAATATTTCTTCTCATTCTATATTGCACAGTCAGGATTTGCTTATGAGTATCTGGTAATACATTAAACAATAAATCAAATAGTCTATACTTTGGTTCTTTTGTCAGCTTAGCTATTATCGGAGATAATTCTTGGTCTGCATATGCTGGTAGTTGGTTTTGATCTCCTACCAATATAATCTTTTTGGATTTAATAATTGACACTAATAATTCAGGGGTTGTCGCTTTTGCTGCTTCATCTATAATTACATAATCAAAATCTAACTCCTTAACAAAATCATTAGATAAAAAACCTACGCAAGTTCCGGCAATAATAGTTGCACTTTTTATCACTTGGTAATCTAACGTTTCTAAATTACTACATCTATTAATCCAATCAGCTTGAATATCCTTAATTCTTTCCCATCTATCCAATGATTTTTGCTCAGTAATATTAGCATACAACAAATTCTGCTGTTCAATATACGTGTTAGATTTCTCTTTAATCTCTGTAAACATCTTTTTTCTAATCGCATTCATAGTACAGGTTTCTTCAACCTTTGGCGATATATTCTCTGCACGACCAATTCGGATGATATCTAATTTCCCTTCATCTATATCGACCAGTCCCTCAATAATATTGTCTACAGCGGTATGTGATTGAGATACAACTAATATTCTCGATGTATCATCGAATTTATTTATTTGCATCAAAATTTGGCGCACAATCTCTTTTATAACTGTTGTTTTTCCAGTTCCTGGAGGCCCTTGTATTAAACTTATACTATCTGAGTACAAAGCTTTTCTTATTGCTTCTTTTTGAGACGAATTTAACGTATCTTTACTAAATTTAATATTTTGCAAAAATGGAGTATAGGTTGGTTCATCCAAATTGAGCAAAATGTCTTTTAAGTTTTTAGACGAGTAGTTATCATCATGCAACGCACGAATTGCATAATGTTGCCTTTTATATGCGCTTATATTCGCTCTAAAATCTTCCATTACCGGACGATGCTTTCTAAGTAATGGGCGCACTTTCCCCATTTGCACTTTCTTGTCCAAATCAATAATAAGTAACGTTTCATCATCTTCATAGTTTATTCCATGATAAGTACCTATATCAAAATAAAAAGAATTACCTCTACTGTCCACATCCTCAATGATATAACTCATATCATTCTCCAAGCCATCAATATCATTGTTTTTATATTCTTCAACAGTTAAAATTAATTGTTGATCTACTATATTAAACGCAGAGTAAACAACTCTTCCTACTCGCTCCTTTTCATTTTTCATGGACTCATCTAATCCATCTTGCCACTTTCCGAATAATTCTTCAAATAATTCATCTTGCTTTTGTAATGCACTTTTACTGTTTATATTATTTCTAAATTGTACGATTAGTTTTTCATTATCATTATCTAATCTTCTACTGCTATAATTGCCTCTTCCACTTTCTATAAATTTAACTATGCCATCAATAATAAAACCCCTTTTTTGATTGCTAATTCTTCTATCAACGGATAATGGCATAATTCTATTAACTACAAACAGTTCATCTTTTTCATTATATATACATTCAACCGCAATTTTCTTTCCAGAAAAAATATAAACATCAGTATTGTGATTATAAAAGGCAGAACACTCCTTAAACTGACTCTTTAAAAATGATTTTGTAAAGATAGTCATATTCGTATTTGCTTCGATTAACGAAACATTCTTCAAATATCTCAGTTTATCAACATCTATACTACACAAATATGTATCTTTCTGTGAACTATTATCTCCAATAATTTCCTCAAAAGCATCAATAACCGTCCCAACCTCTTGAAATCTATTTTCCGGTTCTTCCGCTATCATCTTAGCAATTAGTATCCCTAAATTTTCCGGAACTTCTAAATCCTGCAAAGTTCTACAGATCATTTCTGTACCGTTTGGTAACATACCAAACAGAATATAGAAAATTACTGCACCTAAAGAATAAATATCACTAGCTTCCGTTGTACTATTACCTTTAACTACTTCCGGAGCCGAAAAATTAGGAGAATAAAACGGCAGAGTTGTCTCTTGCTCTACTATAGATTTTATCTTACTCGTTCCAAAATCAATAATTTTCACTTCACCCGTTTCAATATTATACATAATATTGGACGGCTTGATATCACGATGTAAAACGTTGTTATTATGTGCCTCTTCAATAGCCTTTAAAATTTTTAAGCAAAGTTCATACTTTTCTACCTGTGAAAAATTGCTTAAGTCCAATTCTTCAAGATTTGTTCCATCAACATAATCTAATAAAATTAATCCCCAGTCATTTTTACCTCTAAACTCTGCATTTAACATATAGTCTCTGATTTTTACAATATTATCGCAAGAATTTAATGTTTTAAGGGCATCAACCTCCCTCTTAAATATTAATTTTTGAAATCTATTATTTAACGAACCGATTAATTTTAATGCATAAACTTTATCGCATATTCTTTTATTTTTTTCTTTAACTTTCAAAATAATCGTTTCACTAGTCCTAGACGCATGAATTACTTCTAATACTTCATAATTATCCATATTATTTTGCAACTCCTTCTTTGAGTAATAATCTTATTTTACCATACCAGTTCAACTTTTACTATCTGCAAAAGAGCAAGAAAAAAGCCGATCAGGAATCGCAACTCCCAATCGGCATCTTTTCTTACTTCTCTTCATTTTTACATTCAATCTCCGTTCCGTCCAGGAACACTACCAACAATGTTCCGTCCCCAAAGACCTTGATGTGGTCCAGCGTTTTCAGCATGAAGTCCGTATCCATCTCCGTCAAAGGTTCTGCCCCATCGGTGTATTCTATGAACTTCTCTGCCCGATAACCTTCCAATAGGTTCTCACTCTGAAGCTGCTCCGTCCACTGCTCCATGAAATCCTCTCTGTTCTCCACCAGTGCGTTCCAAGCCATCAGATAAGCCTTTACCAGCGTTTCTTCCTCTACGTGACGGTTGGCGCATCCCATGACTCCTTTGACCTTGTAGCGTTCACTGCACTGCCATACCTTACGGTCAACGCCCGTGCTGCTCCGACAGCCCTTCCGTGCAAATACCTTATTACAGTCTCCGCAAATTATCTTGGATGCAAATGGATTGCTTTCCGGCCGGTGGGAATAGGCGTTTGTCCCATGCTCCTCCAGATACTTTTTCCTGCGTTTTATTTCAAGCTGTACACATTCCCATATCCGCTTTGAAATGAGCGTATAAAGCGGGTGGTCACAGACCCTTTCCTTCCCACCATCTTTGTATCGATATACATGAATCGGAAGTGATGCAATTGCTTCTGACAAAATCCTCACACATGCATAAACTGCAGTAGTCTGCATGGCTGTCATTTCATTGACGCTCTTTCCGCTGGTGCTTCGTCCGAAATTGAACGAATACTCACCATTACTGTAATTCCGTACAGGCTTATCCCTCGCCTGACCGAAACCAAGCAAACTTTTTATACCCATCTGCTATCCCTCTCTTTCTTTTTGTTCCTGTCTGTGATAAAATTGATTCCATAGATATCGAAAAAAGTTCATAAAATTTTAGCAATTAAAGGCATTGATTTTTTGCTGTAAATTGCATATAATAAAAACACAGATAGAAATATCTGTGCAGCGGTTAGAGCGTCCAGTTAAAATGCTCGTTTAAAAGCGGTTAGATTGTCCAATTAAAACAATCGGTTAACAGCAGTGGGTGGAGTAATCCACCCGCTTTTTTACTTTTCAGGAGGCTCTATGGATTGGTACGTTGTCGATAAAAAATATATAAATTACCTGACACAGTTTGATTCCCATGTCGGATATGTGGAGTATGGGGAACGTTTGAAACTCCATGTGGGAATTCTTCTTACTATCGGAGATTTCCACTACTATGTTCCTATTTCCTCTGCAAAACCGAAACATCAGAAGATGTCCAACAGTCTGGATTTCCACAAACTCCAGGATGAATCCACCGGATATCTTTATGCTGTATTGAATATCAATAATATGATTCCGGTTCCTGATAACTGCCTTACTCAGTTAAAATATAATCAGGTAGAAAGTTTCCGTTCTTTCAGCAACGAAAAGGAAAAAACCGACTATGTTTACCTTCTCCAGAAAGAAAAAGCCCTGATTGACAATGTTCAGGACACTCTGCAAAACAAAGCCCTGAAATTATACCAGAAGTGCATTGCCAAGCCGGATTCTTCCCTTGCTGCAAGATGCTGTAATTTCAAAATGCTGGAAGAAAAATGCAGTTCTTATTCCGATACATAAACAAAACCATGATCATTCAAACCTCTCCATCTGCCGGAGAGGTTTTCTTTCTTAAAAAACAAGAATTCCCCTGCCATCATATACACTTCCCTCGCTGCCCTGATTACGAATTGCACGGTCAAGTGCCATAACGGTTTCTACTGCTGCATCGATTTTTTCCGTAGATTTTTCCTTATCCATTTTGATATTTCCGGCAGGGTCTTGTCTGACATACACATTATCCATCATCCACCGGAGAACCTTATGTCCACCGTGGGCAATTCGCTCCTCAAGTGTCAGCTTCATAAGTTGCCGAAGTTATCACCCTGCAAGGCAAGTTTGATATGCTCCATATCAATCGGTTTTTCTACCTCAGCAGAGATAAGGGCTGCCTTTAATTCCTGCACACCGCACTCAATCGAATATTCTGGGTCTTTAATCCCATTCGGCTCGTGGGGATACCTTGTGTTAAAGCTGCCTTCAGCCGCCTGCATGGGGTCAAGTCCACGCCCGCCAGACTCCTGCATCATAACCGCCTTGATAAGCTCCACATATTCAGGAATACCGTATTGTTTGGCATATTTCTGTATCAAAGGCTCATAGGCTTCCACCTCCGCACTGACAGGGGTATAAGCGTTGCTCCCGCTTCCGCCGCCAAACAGGGAAACAGCACAGCCGAGCAGAACAACAATGAGAATAATCACAACTGCAATCCAACCGCCTGCAATTATAGCAGAAATCAGAGCTTTTGTTCCTGCAATAATCGCCTTGACCGCAGCTATGGTTGCTCTGACTGTCGCTTTGGTGGCTTCGGCGGTTGCCTTTGCGGTGGCTTTTGCCGCCTGTGATGCCTTTTGGGCAGTTTTCGCAGAAGCTTTTTCCGCCTGTGCCGTTTTTACCGAGGTTTCCGTCGTTTTGATTGCCGCCTTAGAAGTTGCCTGTGCGGTTTTAATTCCCTTTTCGGTAGTCTTGACTGTTCCCTTAGCAGTTGTTTTCACCGCTTTTTCTGCATTTCGTGCTGTGCTCTTAATCATTTTTTGCCCCTGCTGTCGGGTCTTTATCAACTGCGATTTTGCTGTCTGGGAAACATCGGGGGCAGCGGAACGGCTTGCAGCCCCGTGACGGATCTGCAAGCCGTGTTGTTCTGACATATTCTGTACTGCTTTCTGTTCTGCGGCTTTGACAGCCCGACTTTGCTTGAAATCGGTTATTTTATCTTTTGTCTTACCGATATTCTCCTGCGTTGTCTTGACTGCCTTTTGCCCCTGCTTATTGAACTGGTGGATACCTTCGTCCTTTACACGGTCTGCCGCAAAAGAAATCCTGTCCGCAGCATATTCTGTGACAGAGTTTTCATCAGAATAATATCCCTGTTCCGCTTTTTCCTTTATCCCCACATACAAGGCTATGTATCAAAAGTTTTCTTTCGTGGCTATCCAAATATAGATGATTAAATTTCTCTCTCATAAGCACACCTCCACTTCTTTAGCTTCATTATAAGTTTCGGAAAAATAATATACAAATCTATAACTGGGAGATTTTGATAAAAACTCATTCCTATCATAAATTTCTTCCATCTAAATACTGGATTGCGGTTGAAATTAAAGACAGGCAACGTTTATAAAAATATTCATAATGCCTTTTATCCTGAATATCCGTTTTTGTTGTTTCATGGTGTCGAATTCTAAAATTATTGCCAAGTATGGTAAGCTCATGAAATTCCTTTTCAAATAATTCTAAAAACGGCTGTTGATTATTACCCATATCCATTATAATCTTATTAACCGATTTCTTCTTATCTACAGTCGATGAGCAGTAATATGTCTTTAGTCTCTCAAATGCATCCCAAAGTTTCTCCACTGCAATTTGCAAATTGTTTTCATCATAATATTTTGAAGCCTCTTGTAATAACTCTTTCAGTCCTACTTCTTGAACAGACACTAATGAATTTTTATTTATCTGGGTATCAAATGTATTCATTAGCTTCCCCTTGGAAAGCTGAAACGGTATCTCATTCAGTTTTAATATAGCATTAATCTGTGGTTCAAAGTCATCTGAGATACTATGTTTCGCAAAAAACTCTATTGCGTCCAACACGCAAAATGGAGAATTAGAAAGTATGAATGCTTGCAAATCAGCAGTTTCAACATATTCTTTTTTATCATTATAACACTTTGGCACATAAAATTGCCTTATTTCATTGAAAACATCCTCAGCTACTGTTGTATTATAATTCCATCCCGTTTCGTCAGTCGCTTGATATACGATATTATATCGCTCCAGAAACTGATAAATTTGATTTCTCGCTTTCCGCTTTATGGACAATACTATCTTTTTTGCTTTTATGTCCTTTGCATTTCGTTGAGAATATGGAATAAACAACGTATTATCTTCTTGCCGATATATTCTCCATCCATAAACATCACGATTGGATATTTTCTCAGCAGGGTAAATCTCATAACCGTCATTTTGTAATAGCTTGTTAGTTGCCACTAAAAATTCTTTCCAATATCCCTTATCATATCGAACAGCAGGGTGAAATACTTCGCAAAGAAATTTTAAATATACTTCATCGCTACCATCTTGTAAATTGAATCTTTTGTCTTCAAAAACCCAGCAGTATGGATAATCATCATTATTCACTGTATGTTGCCAAATATCCTGTTCTGCATTTGCAAATCTTGAATCAAAACTTGGCATTCTCTCCAAATCATATAATCTTTTAAGAAAATCTATTTCTTCAAGGCGACCATAATAATTATAAGTAACGGTTCGGGTTTGAAAAAATTCGTCTATCTCTAATCCATTCTGAAATAAATCTAAAATATCTCGCTTTGTTATTTCTGTAATACGGTTCACTCCATTTTCCTCCTTTCAAGCATATTCAGCACTTATATATTACTTCCCAAATATTTTAAAGAAAAGCGTACCACTATTTTTAATGATACGCTCACCATTATTAAATCACTTCAAAATGCTTCAATGCATCCTTTATCGCTTCCACTTTCTCTGCTGTCGGATGCTTCCTTGGCTTTTTCAATTCTTCTACCGCATTAAGAGCATCATACATCGGCAAGCCTAAATCTCTCTTTACCTCTGCGATATATGCGGTATGTACCTTGAAGCCGTATTTAGCTTCTATGTACTCCTTTATCATTTTGTAGGTCACTCGTTCTTTGGGCTTATATTCTTCGGCTCTTTTAGCGATATTATCAAGCGGAACTTTTCCCTCACCCTCGCCAAACTCAACTTTTACGTTGATATGTCCGTCTGGCTTTTTGTGGGAAAGCAGTACTACCGTCTCCACCGACACCGTATTCGGGAACATATCAACCGGGCAGACTTTCTTCAATTCGTAGCCTCTTTCACAAAGATACTTCAAATCCCGTGCCAGAGTTGCGCTGTCGCAGCTTACGTAAACTACCCGGTCAGGCTGCATTTCGATAATGGTAGAAAGCAAGGTCTCGTCGCAGCCTTTTCTCGGCGGGTCTACTACAATCACGTCAGCACGCTCACCAGTGCGGGCAAACTGCTCTGGAAGCACTTCCTCCGCTTTTCCCACAAAAAATTCCGTATTATCAAATCCGTTCAGACATGCATTCTCTTTAGCATTCTCAATGGCAGCAGGAATGATCTCCACGCCCCTTACCATCTTTGCCTTCTGTGCAAGAAACAGAGAAATTGTTCCAATTCCGCAGTAAAGATCCCACACAGTCTCATTTCCGGAAAGTTGTGCATATTCCAGTGCTTTTCCATAAAGACGCCCTGTCTGATAAGGATTTACCTGAAAAAAGGACAGCGGCGAAATCTGATAGGAAATCTCTCCGATCTTGTCTGTAATGTATGGCTGTCCCCAGAGCAGCCGCACCTTTTCCCCAAGGATCACATTATTTCGCTTCTTATTCACATTTACCATCACACTGACAGCCTCCGGAATCTGACGAAGGGATTTCACCAGAGCCTCTTCGCCAGGAAGCTTCTCCCCGTTAATGATCAGACAGACCATCATCTCGTCTGTAAAAAAGCCATATCGAATCAGCACATGACGCACTAAACCCTTGCCAGTATTCTCATCATACGGCTGGATGTGGAACTTCTCCATATGAGCGATCACACGATCCAAAACCTCCTTATTCCGTGTTACCCCAAGAGCACAGTCCCGGTTCTCAATAATACTGTGGGTACGGCCGGCATAAAATCCGGTAATAATTCTGCCGTCTTTTGACTTTCCAACTGGAAACTGCGCTTTATTTCTATAGTGGAAAGGCTGGTCCATTCCCAGGATTTTCTCCATAGGAATATCTGTAAAGCCGCCAATCCGCTCCAAATGTCCCCTGACTTTGGAAGTCTTAAATTCCAGCTGCTTCTCATAAGAAAGGGCCTGCAGCTGACAGCCTCCGCACTGTCTTGCAAACTGACACTTCGGCTCCACACGGTCAGGAGATGGAGTGATAATCTCCTCCAATCTTCCGTAACCGTAATTTTTCTTCGCTTTCATGATCTTTGCGCGGACTGTGTCTCCGATTACTGCATCTTTGACAAAAACGGTGAAGCCATCAGCCTTTCCGATACCTTCACCGTCAATTCCGCAATCTTCAATCTTTAACGTAACAATATCATTCTTACGATACTCCATAAAGATTACCATTCTCCTGTCTTTCTTAAGTTAGATTCAAATATTCTGTTAAATCCAAGCCATTCTTTCTTGCTCTTATCTGCTGCAAAAATCTCGGTAAGAGTCTCCATGCGGGCATCTGTATTATCTGCAAGATTCAAAGCAACTGCCTCTACCATAGCAGGTTTCTTAGGGGAACCGTACTCAAGTTCGCCATGATGTGCCAGGATACAATGTACCAGCTGGTTCTCCAGATCCAGTGGAAAGTCCGGTATCTCCTTAATCAGATCATGAATCATCTGTGCTCCGATTATAATATGTCCCAGAAGCTGTCCCTCATCTGTATAATCATTCAGTGGAAAAGAAGAAAGTTCTCTTGTCTTTCCTACATCATGAAGAAGTGCTGCTGTGATCAGCATATCTCGCTTGATCACAGGATAAGCAGATGCCATATAATCACAAAGCCTGGCAACACTTAAAGTGTGCTCCATCAACCCGCCTATAAAGCCATGATGTACGGTCTTGGCTGCGGAATGCTCCTCGAAAGATTTCAAAAATTCTTTATCCTCTATAAACAGTTTCTTCAAAAGTGTATTCAGATGAGTATTCTTCACAGTGCCGATCATGGCAACCAGCTGGGTGTACATATCATCTGTGCTGTTCTCACTTACCGGAAGATAATCTGCCGGATTGTACTCACCCTCGCCTGCTTTGCGCACACGCTTGATATTCAGCTGCATAGCTCCTGCAAAGCTGGTCACGTCTCCCATGACTTCAATGTAATCCAGTGCGTCAAAATCATCAATTCCAAGAGAATTCGGATCCCAGATCTTTCCATCCATCATTCCAGTCTTATCCTGGAGTATAATATTCTCATAAGGCTTTCCGTTCTTGGTCACAGCCGGCTGCTTCTGCTTACACAGATAAATGCCACTGATCCGGTCGCCTTCATGTAACTCATTTAAAAAACGCATAATTTCCTTCCCTTTCTAAAAAAGACACGTCCGTTTTCCCAGACATTACAATCTTTTGTATCATAACAAATATTTATGAACATTTTATGAATTTCTCCCCACTTTTTCCTTTTCAAGTCCTTGAAAATCATGTACAATAAGGTGTGCAGTAATTATTGTTTACAAATTTGCTATTTAATGTGTTGGTCATTATCCCGGACGCGATTTCACAATGTATATTCACCGCCGCGCGTCGCAACGTTCCGGCAAGCTAATGACTAACTACGACTAAGACGCTCAGGAAAGCCTTCGCGCCTAAGTCTCCGTAAGTCATGGATCTCGCCTCCACTAAAACCGCTCCTAAAATGCGCGGCTTGCGAATATACATTGCAAAATCGCTGGTTACTGGAAAGGGAAGAAAGAAACAGTAACGACAACAACGCGGGTGGGGTGAAGTAGTTGGTATCCCGCAACTTTATTGTTTTTTCTAATCTATCGTTGTCAAGAAAGTATAGGGAAACCAGTCACTCACCCTCCCCCCTTCGTTAAAAGTTCTTACCAACCAGCAAGTCCCCAGTACACAGCATTTGGGCAATGTGTATTACTCCAACGAGCCATTTCAGGCGCGTTCCTAGCGAAGGTGAAATCCAGCGCTTACGAAGACTTATGCGTGAGGGCTCTCCCGAACGCATTAGTCGCAGTTAGCGATTAGTTCATCGGAGCGTTGCGCCGGCGAGTGAGTAATACACATTGTCCAAATGCGTCCGCATTGAAGAACTTTTAATCAACTAAATAGCAATTGATTTATAGGAGATATTATGAATCCAAAAGCTTTAAAATCACTTGAATACTACAAGATCATCGACCAACTGACAGAGAAGGCTTCTTCCCAGATGGGGAAAGACCTGTGCAGGCACCTCCTGCCCTCTGAAGATGTTTACGAAATCCGTCATATGCAGACCCAGACCAGAGACGCCCTCACACGCCTTTTCCAGAAAGGAAACATCTCCTTTGGAAGCGTAAAAGACGTGCGCGGCTCACTGAAACGTCTGGAAATCGGAAGTTCCCTTGGAATTTCCGAACTCCTTGCCATTGCCGGACTTCTGGAAAATACCAACCGTGTCAAAGCCTACTCCCGAAATGAGCGCGGAGATGCAAGAGAAGACTCTCTGGACGGCATGTTTGAGAGTTTGGAGCCATTGACTCCCCTCTCAGCCGAAATCCGCCGCTGCATCATTTCCCAGGACGAAATCAGTGACGACGCCAGTGCCGGTCTGATGCATGTACGCCGCAGCATGAAAGTTGCCAATGACCGCATCCACACCCAGCTGGCCTCCCTGGTAAACGGAAGCGCCCGTAATTACCTTCAGGACTCCGTTATCACCATGCGAAATGGCCGCTACTGTATCCCGGTAAAAGCCGAATACAAAGGCCAGGTTCCAGGTATGATCCACGACCAATCTTCCACAGGCTCCACCTTATTCATTGAGCCTCTGGCGATTGTCAAACTGAACAACGACATCCGCGAGCTGGAGCTTCAGGAACAGAAAGAGATCGAGGCAGTTCTCGCTACCCTAAGTGAACAGACCGCCCAGAATGTGGACGCCATTCGCGCAGACCTTGACATTATGATCCAGCTGGATTTCATTTTTGCCAGAGCAGGACTTGCACTGGATATGAATGCCACAGAGCCCATTTTCAATACAGAAAAACGCATTCACCTGAAACAGGCACGCCACCCGCTCATTCCCAGGAAGAAAGCCGTTCCCATTGACATCCGTCTTGGAGAAGACTTCGACCTCCTTGTTGTCACCGGACCAAACACCGGTGGTAAAACCGTTTCCCTTAAGACAGTTGGACTTCTGACCCTGATGGGACAGGCGGGACTTCACATTCCAGCCCTGGACCGCTCCGAGCTTTCTGTTTTCCGTGAGGTTTACGCAGATATCGGGGACGAGCAGAGCATCGAGCAGTCTCTCAGTACCTTTTCCTCACATATGACCAACGTAGTGTCTTTCCTGAAAAAAGCAGATCAGGACTCTCTGGTGCTTTTTGATGAGCTTGGCGCTGGTACCGACCCGACAGAAGGAGCGGCACTTGCCATCTCCATTTTGTCCTTCCTGCATGAACAAGGCATCCGCACTATGGCAACCACCCATTACAGTGAACTGAAAGTTTACGCCCTGTCCACTGACGGCGTTGAAAATGCCTGCTGTGAGTTTAATGTGGAAACCCTGCGTCCTACTTACCGCCTGCTCATCGGTGTTCCTGGAAAGAGTAATGCCTTTGCGATTTCTTCCAAACTTGGACTTCCGGACTTTATCATTGAGCGCGCCAAAGATCAGATCAGCCAGAAGGACGAGTCCTTCGAGGATGTACTTACCTCCCTGGAAAACAGCCGCGTGATCATCGAAAACGAGCGTCAGGAAGCAGAGCGTTACAAAACCCAGATTGCTTCCTTGAAACAGGAGTTAGAGTCCAAACAGGAGAAGCTGGACGAACGTAAAGAGCGGATCTTGCGCGAAGCCAACGAAGAAGCCCGTAAGATTCTTGCAGATGCTAAGGAATACGCAGATCAGACCATGAAAATGTTCCACAAATTCCAGAAAGATCACGTGGACACTGCTGCCATTGAAAAAGAACGCCAGAATCTTAGAAACCGCATAAACAAAGCCGAAAAGGGCATGTCCATGAACACCACCGTAAAGAAACCGAAAAAAGAGCTGAAGCCTAAGGATCTTTCCCTTGGAGATACCGTTCAGGTACTGAGCATGAATCTGAAAGGAACTGTCAGCAGTCATCCCGATTCCAAAGGCTTTCTTTTTGTACAGATGGGTATCATCCGTTCCAAGGTTCATATTTCTGACCTGGAGCTTGTTGACGAACCAGTTATCAACACTCCTGGACTTTCCAGAACAGGAGCAGGCAAGATCCGCATGTCCAAGTCTACCAGTGTTTCCACTGAAATTAATCTTCTTGGAAAAACTGTAGATGAGGCTGTGGCAGAACTGGATAAATATCTGGATGACGCTTATCTGGCACACTTAAAGAGCGTGCGTATCGTACATGGTAAAGGTACCGGTGCCCTTCGAAAAGGAGTACACAATTATCTCCGCCGCCAGAAGCATGTGGCAGATTTCCACCTGGCTGAATTTGGCGAAGGAGATGCTGGTGTTACCATTGTAGAATTTAAGAAATAACTATATTTTATAAGGAGAAACTATGGTTACTAAACAGAAAATCCTCATTGTCGATGATGACAACAATATTGCAGAGCTGATTTCTCTGTATCTTACCAAAGAATGTTTCGAAACAAAAATTGTAAACGATGGCGAGCTGGCTTTAAAAGAATTTCAGACTTTTCGCCCGAACCTAATTCTTCTGGATCTGATGCTTCCAGGTATTGACGGCTATCAGGTCTGCCGTGAGATCCGCCACACCTCAGACGTGCCGATCATTATGCTTTCCGCAAAAGGAGAAACCTTTGACAAGGTACTTGGCCTGGAGCTTGGCGCCGACGACTACATTATCAAGCCTTTTGATTCAAAAGAACTGGTTGCCCGTGTCCGTGCAGTTCTACGCCGTTTCCAGCCCAAACAGGCTGCAGTTGTAAGCGATGAGAAATGTGCCACTTATCCGGATCTTATTGTCAACCTTACCAACTATTCCGTTACTTATATGGGAAAACAGGTAGACATGCCGCCTAAGGAGCTGGAGCTTCTCTATTTCCTTGCTTCCTCACCCAATCAGGTATTCACCAGAGAGCAGCTTCTGGACCACATCTGGGGCTACGAATATATTGGCGATACCAGAACTGTAGACGTTCACATTAAACGTCTGCGCGAAAAAATCAAAGATCATCCGAACTGGTCTATTTCTACAGTCTGGGGAATCGGATACAAGTTTGAGGTAAAAAACGAATGAGAAAAACGGTTCACAGCAAACTGATCTGCAGTTATATTTTCATTGGAATTGTAGGCTTCCTTTTCGCTACAGCAGGTGGCTCTCATTTCGTGGAAACCTATCTGGAAGAAGAAGTTGGCGCAAGGCTGTATGACAGTGCTGTACGATTTGCTTCTGATGCTGTCACTGTACAGCAGATTGCAGACAATGATAGCAAAGGACTGGAAAAGATTATGGATATTCTGGCTTCCGGAGAGGAAGCCGGGATACTAATCCTGGATAAAAATTTCCATGTGATCGTGCAGTCCTCAAATCTGGAATATAACGTCAGTTCTGCGAAATCCACTGCCGATTCTGAAGTTCAGACTTCAGAAACAGATAAAATCCCAGAGAATGGAACATCCTCTGAAAAATTCTCTGCTGCAAACACAATTTCCATCCCCTATTCTGATCTGGACTTCTGGCTTAATACCCAATATCAGATCAGTAATTTTTATGGCTATTTTTCCAGTCCCCATCTTAATGTGATGATATCGGTGGAAAATTCCGGTGTAACAGAAGGCTATGTTACCTACCATTATGACATGCAGCAGCTTTATCAGAAACGAAGCGGTCTTCTTGGAATTCTTCAGATGGTTTTTTTTGCCGTGTATGCCTTGTGCGGACTGCTCCTTCTCTGCTATCAGAAATGGATCCATACTCCAATGCAGCAGATCATCAAGGGGGCTTCCGAATATGCCAACGGAGATCTGAGTTATCGCATTCCAGTGAAATCCGAGGACGAAATGGGCTATCTTGCCAAAACCCTGAACTACATGGCAGACAGGATCAACCAGAACGGAGAATACCAGCGCACCTTTATTGCCAATGTTTCCCACGATTTCCGCTCTCCTCTGACTTCCATCAAAGGATATGTGGAGGCAATTCTGGATGGCACCATCCCCCCGGAATTGCAGGACAAATATTTAAATATCATTTCCCATGAAGCTGACCGTCTGGAAAAACTGACGCGGAGCCTTCTGGTGCTGAATGATCTGGATGAACGGAAACGGATGATGAATATCCGCAAATTTGATATTAATGATGTGATCAAAAATACTGCCAATACGTTTGAGGTAATCTGTTCCAAAAAGAATATTGACCTGGAACTGCTGCTTTCCGGAAGAGAGCTGTTCGTAGAGGCAGATATGGAACAGATCCAGCAGGTACTGTACAATTTATTGGACAATGCAATCAAATTCAGTAATGACAATTCCTCGATCAACATCGAAACATCCGTAAAAAATGATAAGGTTTTCGTTTCTGTGAAGGATCACGGAGTAGGAATCCCCAAGGACAGCCTGTCCAAGGTGTGGGACAGATTCTACAAGACAGATACCTCCCGCGGAAAAGACCGGAAAGGTACAGGACTTGGGCTTTCTATTGTGAAAGAGATCATCAAAGCTCATAATCAGAATATAAATGTGATCAGCACGGAAGGTGTTGGAACAGAATTCATTTTTACTTTAAAGAAAGCAAAATAAATTATTCAGCAATTCTTTTTATAAAAAACAAAGACCTGGAGCGTGTTGAAAAAAAGCTCCAGGTCTTTTACTATTTCCAGTCATACTTGCGCAGATGCCCATCCAGTTTCAAATGGGCAAAGTCATGCTGACGAAAGGCTTCATAAAGAATAATGGCAACCGAATTACTCAGATTCAGGGATCTTGTTTCTCCCAGCATGGGAATCCTTACGCAGGTCTCCTGATTGTCACGGAGAATCTCCTCCGGGATTCCGGCACTCTCCTTGCCAAACATGATAAAGCAGTCATCCTCATACTTCACATCCGCATAAGTCTGAGGTGCTTTCGTAGTCGCATAATAAATCTTCGCTCCAGGATTTCTCTCCAGAAAATCTTCATAATCCAGATAAGTAGTTACATCCAGATCTTTCCAGTAGTCCATTCCGGCACGTTTCAGTGCTTTCTCACTTAATGAAAATCCCAACGGCTCGATCAGATGGAGCCTGGTTCCTGTAGCCACACAGGTACGTCCTATATTTCCTGTGTTCGCCGGAATCTCCGGCTCATGAAGTACAATGTTTAATGTTCCCATAGTTTTTATACTCTCCTGTAATTACAGCAGTTTTATTTCGATTTTAAGGCAATATCTTATATATCTCGTCTTTAGCCGGCCGCTCCAGATACCTGCCATTCCCATTGTAGTAAAGCATTCTGTCATTTCCAGCATTCGTCTGTCCAATCACAGCAGCCATCATGCCCATTCTGCGAAGCTCCTGCACCAATGCTTCTCCTGCCGGAATACCGATCAGAACAGCCCCTTCCGAATTCAGCTTATAAGGATTAATGTCAAAGATTTCACAAATTTCAATTGTCTCCTGGCGTATGGGTACCTTGGAAAAATCCATTTCCAGTCCCACCTGGGAAGCCTCCGCCATCTTCCACAGAGCACTCAGAAAACCACCCTCGCCCATTGCATAAAAAGCGGTAGCGCCAGCCTCTTTTATATTTATCTCATCCGCAGTCCCGTAAAGGGTTCTCAGATTCTCTGCCTCCCGTAAAAAACCTTCTGAAAAAT
The DNA here is from genome assembly GCF_015551645.1 of Ruminococcus sp. D54t1_190329_F1. Lineage (NCBI taxonomy): Bacteria > Bacillati > Bacillota > Clostridia > Eubacteriales > Oscillospiraceae > Ruminococcus > Ruminococcus sp. D54t1_190329_F1. The sequence continues at coordinate 52,339 of NZ_JADNDC010000006.1, read as the reverse complement.
GCTCTCTTAAAATCTCATGTTTTTCCCTTGCAATCTGCGCTGTGCCGTAAAGAGCAATGGCTCCAGCCACCACCAGTTCGTTTCCAGGCGTAAGAAGCCCGCTGATTTCAGCCTGCAGTGCTTCCATAGCCGCTTTTCCAAGCCTCATTTTCTCTTTTCCCTACAGAAGAAGAGAGAGGACAGCAGGAACTACCATTGCCAGAACAAGAATAACAGCAATGATCGCAGTTACAAGTTTTCTTTTCTTTGGATCAAACATTCCCATAATTTTTAACCTCTCATAACCATCCGGCACTTTACAGACTACAAATATACGCCATGTCAATACGGCCAGCCGAACAGTTACACCCTTTCTTTATTATATCTGAATTTCCTTCACTGCCGCATTATGAAGCAGTGGATCCCGGTTTTCATAATCAAACAACAATATTTTCCCATCCCGGAACACCTCAATATGCGCTGTCTTGGGCACCTTTTCCTGGCGCCTGTACTCCCAGACTGCTTTCTCATAGGGCTTCTGGTCATACTCAAAGGATGGATGACTTTTCAGGTTTTCGCGGAGATACAGGTCGTAGATCATGCTGTCTGCCACCTTTTCCCAGGTCGCAGTTTCCATTCCTCTGCAATCTTCCGCAGCTTTTCCCGCGGAATTCTCCACCTCAGGATCCTGATTTCCAGATTTTACTGCGGATTGTTCTTCCAGTTCTTCCTTCACAAACTCCAGCAGAATCTCATATCTGCGCATTCTGGAATGGGAAATCTCTGAATAACCTTTTTTCTCATAAAACTGTCCCAGCTTCTCATACAATGTGAAAGCATCCTCAAACAAAGGCTCCACACAGGCGATGGTATTCTGAAACTGTCCACTATTATAGTACAGTTCCACCATACTTTCCACCATTTTCAGCTTCAAAATGTCTTCATATGGCAGCCACCTGGTTCCCAGTACCTCATATGGCTCCAGTTCTTTATGCACAATGCCATATTCCTCTGTCATCTCTTTCATATGAGAGCCCTTCAGAACCTTCAGAAATCCAAGCTGAAGCTGCTGGGGACGAAGTGCATAAACATCATTGAAGGACCGGTGAAAGCTGTCATAATCCTCATAAGGAAGACCAGCGATCAGATCCAGATGCTGGTGAATATTCTTAAAACTGTGGATGCGTTTTACAATCCCTGCCAGCTTCGGAAAATCCATAGTCCTGTGGATAGCACGAATAGTGTCCGGATTTGTGGACTGTACACCGATTTCCAGCTGGATCAGCCCCGGACGCATGGTGCTCATCAGTTCCAGTTCATTTTCCCTCAACAAATCTGCTGAAATCTCAAAGTGGAAATTGGTAATTCCATTATCATGATCTTTTATGTACTGCCAGATGGTCATTGCATGATCGTGCTTGCAATTAAAGGTTCTGTCCACAAATTTCACCTGTGGCACTTTGTGATCCAGGAAAAACTGAAGTTCTTTCTTTACCAGTTCCAGGTCGCGAAAACGCAGTTTCTTGTCCACAGATGACAGACAATAGCTGCATGAAAAAGGACAGCCCCGACTGCTCTCATAATAGATAATACGGTTTTCAAAATCCTTCAGATCTTCATAAGCAAAGGGTACCCTGCTTAAATCCATGATCTGCCGCCATCCGTTATTCTGAATTGTACCGTCTGGTTTACAGTACACAAGTCCGGTGGTTTCCTCCAGAGAAGGACTTCCATTCACATAGTGCTTCACCAGTTCCAGGAAGGTCTCCTCTCCTTCTCCAACCATTACACCATCAAATGCCGGGTTCTTTTTCAGAAATTCCTCTGCATCATACGATACCTCCGGGCCTCCCGCCCAGAAAGGAACATCCGGCAGGATCTTTCTCAGATCCTGCATCAGTTCCCGCACAAAAGTAATGTTCCAGATATAGCAGGATATGCAGATCACATCCGGGTGACATCTGTAAATATCCTTCAGAATGTCATCCTTCTGCTGATTGATGGTGTATTCCCGAAGTACAACATTGCTGTCATATTCTTTTGCGCAGGCTTTCAGGTTAAAGACAGCCAGATTGGAATGTATATATTTTGCATTACATGCTGCAAGTAATATCTTCATCGTTCTTACTCGTCCAGAAGTTTCTTTAACTCTTCTTTATCTGTAAGACCAACCAGACGGTGTGCTTCTGCTCCGTTCTTGAAAATGATCAGGGTAGGGATGCTCATAACCCGGAACTGCTGTGCAAGCTCCATGTTCTGGTCTACATCAAGCTTTCCTACTGCATAGCCTTCCTCTCCCAGTTCCTCCACGATTGGCCCCTGACGCATGCATGGTCCGCACCAGGTTGCCCAGAAATCAAGAAGAAACGGTTTCTCAGATTTTAATACTTCCTCTTCGAAATTCTGTGTTGTGATTACTTTTGCCATAATTGATCCATCCTTTCTATCGGTCTATTCTTCTCTCTGATTTCACGCCGCAATTCTACTTTTTTTGTCTGTTTCTCACATACTGGTTTGCACTGAGTCCTGCCTGAGCGCCATCGTAAACTGCCTTTGCCACCTGCAAAAGACCGCCGGTACAATCACCTGCTGCAAAAAGCCCCGGAATGGTGCTCTCCATCTTTTCGTTTACCTTGATGTTGCCTTTCTCAGTAAGTGCCGCGCCCATCTGTCTTGCCATCTCTGCACTTCCTGCAGTTCCAAGAGCTACAAAAACGCCGTCTGCCGGGACAAATGTCTCCGTGGAATCCCTTACCGGACTCTCCGGGTTATGGAGCTCTGAAGCTTCCATTTCAGCTTCCTTTCCTTCTGGCAAAAGCTGAAAGTTCTTCTCTCCGTCAGTATCTGATTTTGCATCCGTCTCAGACTGAGAGATCAGACGCAGTCCGGACACCTTCTCGTCTCCCTCTACAGACTGAATTTTCATTGTATTCACCGCAAAAGAAGATTTCCTGGAAAACTCCGGTTCTTTCCCATCTGTGTAAATGGTAACAGAACCAGCCATAGGTGCCAGTTCTTCTGCCTCATGAAGAGCAAAGTCGCTGTTTCCAAGCACTGCAACATCCTTTCCCCTGTAGAAAAATGCGTCGCACACAGCACAGTAGCTGACACCTCTTCCCTCAAGTTCCTTAATCCCCGGAATTGCAGGAGCCTTTCGTTTGCTTCCTGTGGCAAGAATCACGCTGATGGTGTCAAAATCACCTGCTGTTGTCTTTACTGTAAAAGTATCAAACCCGCCAATCCCCAGCACCTGTGCCTCCAGGATCCGCACGCCTAATGCTTTCGCCTGTGCAAGTCCTGTCTCAAATAATTCTTTCCCGGAAACAGGATGTTCCATACCATAATAATTCTCTATTTTTTCTGCTTTTTCCAAAGCACCAATGCCGTTATTGATCACCAGTGGATCCATATTTGCCCGGGCAGCATACAAAGCTGCGGAAATTCCTGCCGGTCCGGCACCGATAATGATTATTTTTTCCATATACTTCAGAATCACCTGCCTTTCTTATGATTCCAATCATTTCCACATATTGTTATTTACCATGTAACTGTTCCGTATCTTCACAGTTACCCCATTCCCTGAAGGGTACCTGCTAAATAGTTACCTGACAATATACTTTCTATAAAAGAAATTCAGACTTTTCATTTTTCGTCGGTTCTTTTATCGTCTATAGCCTTCTCTGCATAAGCCAGTCCCCAGAATATCACAGCTGGCATACACGCCATCAACGGAAACGCATAACGCAGAAGACCGTTTACCGGAGAAGCTATACAGATTGCCACATTCAGCGCCGGGGCAGCCAATACCAGGATTCCTTTCCATCGCTTCCTGTAGATCAGATATCCAAGGAGCAGAATCACGATCCATGTGTAGGTTCCCGCATTGCAGATCTGCGCAAGACCTGGAATCTGACTCCACAGATCGGCATAACGTTTCAGCTGATTCCTTGTCTCTGCGGAAAAGATCTGATGATAATCTGACTCTTCAATCAGCGGCTCATTTACTGTATAGAAGCGGTAGGAGCTCTGCGCGGTGCAATTATGAAATGGGTAATAATATCCATAGCTGTTATGAAGTGTGGCTTCTATATACACCCCCGGATGCCTCAGAAACATGCTGAACCAGGCATTAAAGTAGCGTTTCAGCTTCGCCATGGTAATATGTCCGCCGCGATAAGTTGCCTTTACCGGATCAGACAGTTCCGGATTATACAAATCCGCAATCTCATCATACTTCATCACCCCGTCAATTGCTCTAGCTTCTTCCTTTGTCACATCATCCGGATATTCCTTCAGATATCTGGCTGTCTGCTGCATTGGAATTGAGAAAAATACTCTGGATGGGAAATTACCAATGTATAGTCTCGGTGCCACTTCTTTCTGAAGCCCCATGTAGCCCACTGTCACAAGGATCACCATTCCAACTGCATACAGTCTGCGTTTTTTTCCAAGGAAAAAGAATAACAGGATAAATGCAGGAAGCACCATGTAAAGTCCATTATTTCTGGTAATGCACATGCCAAAGCCAACCAGAAACAGCACTGTCAGCTGCTGTCTTAAAGACTGACCGCTTTTTTCCCGAAGGGTGGGAATGCAACATTCCACATAGATTACCATGAAAAGGGAAAACAGAGCGCTGAAACTTCCATCCTTAATGATCGTCTGGGAATAAGCTCCAAATACAGGCACAAGACTGAAAAATGCAATACAGCAGATATTGAACCATCTTGGTGCTCCCCATGATTTCAGTTTATAACAAACAGTGGCATAACATACCGCATAAATCAGTGCCAGCACGCCAACCACCATGAAAATGCCCCAGTTATCACTGATCACATTTCCAATTGTCATCAAGGCTCCCATTATAAGGCTTAATTCCCATGGATGCTTGTTTGTAAATCTCTGATTTCCGGCAAACATATTCAGCTGCCGGAAGCCATCATAGGGAACACTTCCTGGCCAGAAGATCAGGATATAGGGAAGCCATCCTGCCAAAATCAGCAAAAATGCTACCAGAAGGTAGTGTTTTTCCATAAATTCCGGAAATTTCTTTATATTCCTGCTGTGCAGAAAAGGATGCTTCTCTCCATATGCATATAAAAGACTGATCACTATATCAAACAGAAAAAAGAATCCTGCCCATGTAAGCAATGCAATCAGAATCTGATTTCTCCCAGCTGTAAAGAAGGACCAGTTTCCCTGCACGGAAAAGGACATTCCGATCAGCATAAAAACAGAAAACATGGCGGCGATCAGATGCGTGATCCATTTACAGCTTCTGCAAAAATTCCTCCAGCATTTCATGTACAATGCAATGATCGCAATGAGAACCACCAGTTTGTCGATTCCGATTCCTGTCATCTCTTTCTTGCATAAAGAAAGAAATGTTTCTCCCGGATTATCTGCCGAACCAGCATACAAGCCCGTCATGGAAAGAGCAAACACTGTTAAAATGGCAGCAATAACCGGCAAAGTATATTTTTTTAATTTTTTTTCCACCAATAAATCCTCCCGATTTTTATCACACTGCCATTCTAACATTACTATATATGAAAAGCAAGGCGTGGTTTTTACAAGGTAAATTTTGGGAATTTACAGATTTTTTGAAATTTTTGTTGCGCCAGAGCAGTTTCTGTGCTATTATATGCGCTGTAAGTTCAGAGAACTTATAAATGCCCAGATAGCTCAGTTGGTAGAGCAGAGGACTGAAAATCCTCGTGTCGCTGGTTCGATTCCGGCTCTGGGCATTTTTTTATTTTTCGGACACGCTCTGGAAAAAGCCGCCCCCGAAGGGGCGGCCTCATTTATTTTGTAAGCATTTCATCTAATGTTTCGTTCAGCATCTCTCTGGATGTCACCTGTATCGCCTGAATTCCTGCCTTCTTCGCTCCTTCCACATTATCCATGCGGTCATCGAAAAACAGACACTCTTCTGCTTTCAGGCTATATTTCTCCAGAAGGATTTCATAAATTTCCCTGTCTGGCTTCAGGGCGTGAACCTGATAGGAAACAACTCCCCCATCAAGCACATCCAGGAATTTCGCTCCCTTGGTGTGCACATGGAACAGTTCTTCTGAGTAGTTGGAAAGCAGGTAAATCTTATAACCATTTTCCTTTAGCGCTGCAACCTTGTCCCAGACCTCCGGACGCTTTACAGCCATCTGCTCTCCGTTTCGAAGGAACCAGCCCATCACATCCACATCGTCCGGGTACTTCAGTTCATACTGATGAATGGCTTCCTCAAGGCTCAGCCTTCCTCCGTCAAGTCCCTGTACCCAGATCTCATTGTCAAACATTTCCTCGCCAATTCTCTTCGCCTCAGCTTCAGAAAGGCCGTAGTCCCTGGTCAGCATCTCAAACCAGCGATACTCCACCAGTACATCTCCAACATCAAAAATTAAATTCCGAATCATTAGTCTTCATAACCATTCGGGTTATTACTCTGCCATCTCCAGGAATCCTCGCACATCTCACGGATGCCATTCTCAGCTGTCCAGCCAAGCTCTTTCGCTGCCTTGGAAGCATCGCAGTAGCAGGTAGCAATATCGCCTGCACGACGTGGTTTGATCGCATATGGGATCTTAACGCCTGTTGCAGCTTCGAAATTCTTCACAATATCAAGAACACTGTAGCCTTTTCCTGTGCCAAGGTTATAGATTGCAAGTCCAGGATTCTCCTCGATCTTTTTAAGCGCTTTTACATGACCTTTGGCAAGATCTACTACATGGATATAATCTCTCACGCCGGTTCCATCCGGAGTGTCATAGTCATTACCGAATACGCCAAGCTCTTTCAGCTTGCCAACAGCAACCTGTGTGATGTATGGCATAAGGTTGTTCGGGATACCATTTGGGTTTTCGCCGATGGTTCCGCTCTTGTGGGCACCGATCGGATTAAAATAACGAAGCAGCATTACGTTCCACTCCGGATCTGCTTTCTGGATGTCTGTAAGAACCTGCTCCAGCATGGATTTGGTCCAGCCATATGGGTTGGTACACTGTCCTTTCGGGCATTCTTCTGTGATCGGGATCTGTGCCGGATCTCCATATACAGTTGCAGAGGAAGAGAAAATAATATTCTTAACACCATGTTTTCTCATTACATCTACAAGAGTCAGGGTTCCTGCAATATTATTCTCATAATATTCCCAAGGCTTTACAACGGACTCTCCAACAGCCTTCAGTCCGGCAAAATGAATACAGGAGTCAATGTCTTCTTTGTCAAAAATCTGGTCAAGGGCTTCCCTGTCCAGGATATCTGCTTTATAAAATTTAACCGGCTTGCCTGTGATCTTGGAAACTCTGTCAAGGGCCTTCTCGCTGGAATTAGACAGATTATCCAGAACTACTACGTCATAACCGGAATTCTGAAGTTCTACAACTGTATGGCTTCCAATGTATCCTGCACCGCCTGTTACTAAAATTGCCATGATATTTTCCTCCTCGTTTGCTGCAAAGTTCCCACCATTCATCACAATCAATAAACAAATAACCTTCTGCTGTTTTCTCTTTTCACAGCACTCCACGGAATGTTATCCGCAAACAGCAACTGTGATGGTTTATGTCCATTCTTTGCAATCCTTATTAGTAACCTGGAAGGCATTTTTTATGCCTGCCAAGTTTAGAATACCACTATTTATATTTTTCTACAATAGCTTTCATCTCAGATAATTTCTGTTCCATATCCCACACCAACTTGAACTGGGTTCTTGCACGATCCAGATTCTGATTCTCTCGATGGATGCGGAAATAATGATCTCCCTCCAGATGGTCTGCCAGGAAACGCATTCCACACTCAAAGGTCATCAGGATTGCACCCATCGGAAGCATTTCCACCTCCAAATCTGTGAGGGCACCGCCGCAGCCTTCCAGAAATCCTTTTACATACACCTCAAACAGATGAAGGTCACAGGACACTTTGGAAATATCCTGCTCATCCTCTGCTGCCGTGCTTGCGCCAAAACGGATGGAATCACCAAAATCATTCAGAGAAAGTCCCGGCATTACCGTGTCCAGATCGATCACACAGATTCCCTTATGGGTAGCATTGTCGATCATGATATTATTCAGCTTTGTGTCATTGTGCGTTACACGAAGAGGCAGCTTACCTGCATCCTGTAAATCCACAAGTGTATGGGCCAGCTGCTCTCTTTCCAGGACAAACTGTATCTCCTTCTGAACATCAGCCGCCCGTCCGCATGCATCCTCTTCCACAGCCTTTTTAAAATTGGCAAATCGCTTCACTGTATTATGAAAATCCGGGATTGTCTCATGAAGAGTATCTGCCGGATAATCAGCAAGAAGGCGCTGGAAATTACCAAATGCAAGAGCACTCTGGTAAAAATCCTCGTCATTTTCCACCTGATCAAAGCAGGTTGCATCTTCTATAAACAGATACGCTCTCCAGTATTCTCCCTCTTTATCTACAAAATAAGGAGCTCCAGCACGGTCATTTACGATATTCAGGGTTTCGCGCTCTGCATCCCCGCCATTTTCCAGGATTTTCTTCTTCAGCCAGGAGGTGACACCACTGATATTCTCCATAAGACCAACAGGATCTTTGAAAATCTGCTTGTTCATTTTCTGGAGAATATAGCGCTTCTGTCCGGCTTCTGTGGAAAATACAGCACAGTAAGTCTCATTAATGTGGCCATTTCCAAATATGCCAACCTCTTCAAGTTTACCGCCAAAATCAAAGCTGTTGATTACTTCCATCAGTTCCTGATGGCTTACATCTTTTGTTTTTCCCACTTATTTTTCCTCCCAAAGCTTCTGAGGATAAAGACCGTCATCTTTCAGCTTCTGAATTGCAGCAACTACTACCGGCTTATCTTCTTTATAGGTAACTCCATACCATTTGTCCATAGATTTCAGAACTTTGACAGTTGCTTTCTTCTCGCCAAGAAGCTCATCTACAACAAATGGAAGGAAATATTCGCATTTCAGAGGATTCTTTTCCACATTTTCTTTCAGGAATAATGGGAATCTGTCCTTCAGTTCTCTCAGAATGCTTGCAGAAAATCCCCACATATTCATAGACACCGTAGCATCCATAGGAAGCTCTGTCCATGTAGCACCATCATCCTCGGTATAAGCAGCACCGCCATCTCTCTTCTCAATATGGGTGCGCTCATTAATATCCTTCAGAAATCCCTCTTCGTCTGTCACACAAACACCACGAGCCACATGTCCATTATCTGTCAATGTGTTCTCAAGCTTGTAGCCTACCATCATGTACTGATAAATGCCGTCTTTATCCTGATTCTCTGTAAGGAAATCATATGCCATCTTAAATGCATGACGTCCATAATAATCATCCGCATTAATAACGGCAAAAGGTCCATCAATCACATTGATACAGCTCATGATTGCATGTCCGGTTCCCCATGGCTTCACACGTCCTTCCGGAACTGTAAAGCCTTCCGGAAGATTATGCAGATCCTGGAATACAAATTCTACCTGGATATGCTTACTCATACGATCTCCGATAGCAGCACGGAAATCAGCCTCATTCTCCTTCTTTATAATAAATACAATTTTTTCAAACCCTGCCTGAATAGCATCATAGATAGAAAAATCAATGATAATGTCCCCGTCCTTATCAATAGGATCGATCTGCTTCAGGCCACCATATCTGCTTCCCATACCTGCTGCCATTACTACCAATACCGGCTTTTTCATGTTATTGCTGCCTCCCATTTTTTATTTGTCAAAACGGATATTCCTAATCCGCTTTGTTGCTTATTCATAACGATACCAGGGACAAACAATTGCCCCTGGTTCGATGGTAACAGACAAATCTCTTCTTGTCAATTTCTATCAATTATTTCACAGGAAATACTCCGGTTTTAATATTCCCAGACCGCTCCCCAGCACTTTTCCTGACTTCAGATATTTCTTTGCAGCTCTCTGAAGAGATGTGTTCTCGGAATATACATTCAGGTTCCGCTGTACCTTTCCCCAAATACGCCATTCAGCCTCACGCTCATCCCAATCTGTTTCTACAATCTGAAATTGATTCTGAAACATAATGATATTGCTTTTCTCCGGCAAAATGTCTTTAAGCCCCGGATAGAGCAGCCAGGAATGACACAGATACGGCATCTCTTTTCCCCAGAAAGCCATTCCCTGAATAATGGATTCCCTCACACTCTCCAGTGTGAGCTTTTCGCCCTGTGGAATATGAATACTGATGATCGGATCTCCTTTTTTTACCATTCTTTCTCCTGCTGTAAAATTCCAGCGGGAATCCATGATTTCAAATTGCATTCTTCCAAGCCTGAAAATGGTAAGCTTCATATGGCGGAAAAACCAGTCGTATTCATCAATTCCATACTCTCCATATTCCAGAAAACAGTTTTCACACCAAAAGGTCAGATCGTAAAAAGTGTCCCTGAAAATTTCCCGGCTGATTCCCCGCTTTTCATAAGCATCATAGGTTTCGGCGCCCATGCGGCATAAATAATACAGAAACACAAGCCGATAATCCTTTTCCAAAAGAATTTTTTCATAAAACAAAGCTCTGTCTTTCTCATACAAAAGCTTATTTTCCTGATATTCTTCCTCCCCAATGCGTCCGGATTCCTGAAGCTCATTAAGCAGATGCACAGCCTCCGGCAGCATGTTGATTTCAGCTAAAAATTCATTTATTTTCATTGGCAAATCCTCTGAGATTTACAACCTGTCCCGTTATTCTTGCTTCCTCTGCTGCCAGTGCCATCAGATGACTCTCCACGGAAACAGCAGCGTCTGTTTTACCCTTTCTTCCTTCTCCTACCATACGGACAAAATCATGCATCATACTCATATCACTTCCGTTATGTCCGTTTGCAGGTGTGTGAAGCTCTATTGTCTCCAGATTCCCACTGACAAAATCTCTGATCTCAATAGTACCTGCATCCATATCGCCTTTGATCTCACCTTTTGTTCCCATAAGACGGATCCGTCTAGCACACTGGTCTGTAAAGGCTGTCATAAGGAAGGACGCTGTTACCTGATTTTCAAACTTTATGTCAACGGACTGGTGATCTACTACTGTATTATCACAGTGGAATACACATCTTCCGTAAGGTCCTTTTTTCAAAGCCTCCAATACATGCTCCGGATCTGTCTGATCGGTCACTGCACGTACCAGATAGCCATCTAAATTCTCCAGATAAAAGCGTGGTGCATAGAAAGCACATTCATCTCTATGTGGGCATCCATCCAGACAATAAGCAGGAGCTCCTTCCGGTGCATTTTCCTCTGTAAAATAAGACAGTTCACCAAAGGAACTAAGGCTTTCGCATTTACTGTCTGCCAGCCACAGCATGATATCCATATCATGACAGCATTTCTGCAGGATCATAGGACTGGATTCCTCTGCATTTCTCCAGTTTCCTCTTACAAAGCTATGTGCCTGATGCCAGTAACCTACCTCTTCCATATGCTGGATAGTCATAAGTCTTCCTATTTTGCCTTCTTCCAGAAGTTCTTTTAATTTGGAAAAGAACGGAGAATACCGAAGTACGTGGCACACGGACAGAATACGGTCGTATTTCTTCGCCATCTCTCCCATTTCAATGATTTCTTTCTTGTCGGGAGACATGGGCTTTTCACAAAGTACATGATATCCCTTTTTCAGAGCCATGATCGTAGGCTCATAATGCATCCTGTCCATGGTGCAGATCATGGCACAATCTGCCAGCTTTTCTTTTCCAAGAAGCTCTTCATAGCTTTCGAAGCAAAGCTCTTCCGGAATATTGTGTCTTTTTGCAAAGCTCTCTCTGCGCTCTTTATCCGGCTCTGCAACTGCCACCACCTGAAATTCATCTGGATGGTCCAGTGCATACTGAGAATAAACATGACCTCCTCTAAGGCCTGCTCCAATTACAATACTCGTTACCTTTTTCATACTCTTTTACTCCTGTCGCAAACGTATTTTTAAAACCGTATCTTTTTCATCTGGCAATGGATAGGTAAATACCGGATCATCTCCGAAGGAAACAAAGGCCACATCCGGATACAGCACCGTATTCCATGCTTCCCCTCTGTTCACCTCACTGCCGTCTGCAAGATATGTAACAGATTCCAGCTTATCCGGGCCGATTCCATACAGCGGAAGTGCTCCAAGCGGTGTCTCATAAACATGAGCATAAATGATGTCACCTTTCTGGGTATATCTTCCCCAATCCGGCTTTTCCAATTTGGAAATTCCGCATCCGTAAATGCTCTCCCCATTTTTTTTCATCCATTTTCCAACTTCTGTGAGAATCTGAACACTCTCCTCCGGAATATTTCCACGGGCATCTGGTCCCACGTTCAGGATCATATTTCCACCCTTGCTGGCACATTCCACCAGCTTTCTTACAAGCATCTGAGGGGTCTTATACTGATGGTCGAAATTGCAATATCCCCAATGATTATTCATAGTGGCACAAAGTTCCCATGGAATGGGTTCTCCCTTGTCATCACATACTCCTTTTGGAGGAATGATCTGCTCCGGACTTGCAAAATCACCGCTGTAAATCAGTGGTTTCTCTGTTGTAATGCTGCCATGGTTATCCCCCGCACCTTCCAGACGGTTGTCAATGATCACATCCGGCTGATACTTTCGAACCATTTTGATCAGCTCTGTGGCTTTCCATTTTTCTCCGGTCATATCGTCATAGGAAAAATCGAACCATAGAAGATCCAGCTTGCCATACCCTGTTACAAGTTCCTTTATCTGGCCATGCATATACGCAAGATATCTGTCAAAATCAATTTTTTCATCTTTATATGCCGGATTGTTTCGCATAGGATGCTGCCTGTCTCCATATTTAGGAAAATCCGGATGATGCCAGTCGATAATGGAAAAATAAAGACCAACCTTTAATCCTTCCTCTCGGCATGCATCTACAAATTCTCTTACCAGGTCTCTGCCTGCTTTTGTGTTTGTTGACTTGTAGTCTGTCAGTTTAGAGTCAAACAGACAAAATCCGTCATGGTGCTTTGCTGTAAGTACCACGTACTTCATGCCTGCTTTTTTTGCCAGACAAACCCATTTCTTCGGATCATAATCCACAGGATCAAACTGATCAAAATACTTACTGTATTCCTCAATTGTCATTTCTTTCTGTGACATCATCCATTCACCGCATGCTGGAATGGAGTATAATCCCCAATGAATAAACATACCGAATCTGTCTTCCATAAACCATTTGGTGCGCTGTCTTATTTCCTCATTCATGTTTCTATTCTCCTGCCTTCTTCATTATATCAGAAAATTTTGTATATTCAGCATTTTTATCAAAAAACTTTCATTTCACCTGTCAACCTTTCACGGCTCCGCCAGACAGTGCCTCAATAAAGAATCTGCTGAAAATACAGTACAGAAGCACAGGCGGAAGAATGATAATCACCATAGCGGAAAAAAGTCCGTTATAATTGGTGTTAAAGGCTGTTGTGAAAGTAGACAAAAGCGCCGGTACTGTCAGCTTTTCCCTTGTGATCAGCACAAGAGAGGCCCAGTAATACTCATTCCAATTATTCAAAAACGCAAGCACAGCTGCTGTCATAATTCCCGGACGTGCAATTGGAAAAATTACTTTCATCCAGGTCTGTACATACCCACATCCGTCAATTCTCGCCGCCTCTTCCAGCTCTCTTGGGATATTGTCGTAATAGTTTTTGATCACAAAAAAACTCACTGCAATTCCACTGCAGGAATAAATCAGGATCAGCGCAGATCTTGTATCATATAAATGCAGGCGGTTTACCAGATTATATACCGGATAAGTAAGGGCTGTGGCTGGGATAAACATGGTGGAATACAAAAGTACATTTACCAGTGCTTTTCCTTTGAATTCCATTCGCGCTACCACATATGCAGACATGGAAATCATCACCACACTGATCACCACGGAAACACCTGCGACAAAAAGACTGTTTCCAAAATATCTCATCACATGTAAATCTTTAAATGTGGAAATATAACCATCCAGACAAATGGATTCCGGAAGCTGAAAGCCAGGTCTCGCCATAGGATCTTTTTTCAGGCTGGATAAAACCAGCCAGCCAATGGGAAGCAACGACACGATCAGCGCCCACGCAAGACAAATGTAAGTCACGATCCTGGTTCCCGCCGGCATACTATTTACACCTTTCAGGGTATTTGTTTTTTTCATATTCATCCTCTTTTCCTTCTTATTCTTTCTCTTTCCTGAAAGAAATGCTGTATACAAAATTAATCACCAGAATGATCACCATCCCAGCCAGGATCTGGATCATTGCCACTGCATTGGCTCGTCCAAACTGGGTTCTCGGACTGGTAATGGCAAGCTCGCGGATAATGTAACTGATACTGTAGGTTCCTGCAGCTCCTTTTGTCAGGAAATAAACCTCGTTATAAAGAAGGAAGCCGGAGGTTGCAGCAAGAACGGATACTGTTTTTAAAGTTCCTTTGATCATAGGGATTGTAATATACCAGTCCTGTCTCAGACCGCTTGCCCCATCCAGCATAGCTGCTTCTCTTACCTCTTCCGGCACTGCCATAATATTCCCCAAAATCATTAAAGTTGTAGTTCCTGTAAAGAAAATATAGGCACAGGTCATGGCCACAAAAGCCGGTCCTTTCAGAAGTAGGATATTATCCCTGAATTCTTTGTTGAAAAGACGAATGATCGGGTTGATAATTCCATAAGAAGGGTTGTACAATTGTAAAAATACAATGCCCATAGCGGCAGTTGAGATCATATTCGGAATAATATAGACATTTCGTACAAATTTAATACCTTTTACCTTTCTGGACAGGGCCAGAGCGATCAAAGCAGCAATGGGAATCTGTACCACTGTTCCAAGAATGGCCCAGGTGGTTGAATTTTTCAGTGCTTCCCAGAAAAATGGATACTTGTTAAAAATATAATCATAATTATCCCACAAATTGCTCCAGCCGAAAAACTCCGGACTAGTAATATTGGTATAATCCCATTTGCAGAAAGAAGTGATAAACACCGTAATAATGGGATACAGATAAAATACGCAAAATGCGATCAGGGTAGGCGCAAGAAACGCTATAATAAATCCTTTTCTCCGCGTACCCAGCTTATTCTTTCTTTTTTTCGCAGCATTCTGATTTTCCAAATTCATACCTCCAAAAAGGGAAGAGATTTCTCCCCTCCCTCTTCTATTTCATTCATAGTTTCTGTTCATCACAGCTGTGTGCTTTAAGCAACCAACGCGATCAGCTCTGTCTGAAGTGCTGCAAATCTTGCATCAATATCTGTTCCTGATACCGCACACTCCATCAATGCATTGATGATAGCTTTGTCCACGTCAGATCCCCAGGTATAGTTCATGTCAATCACTACAGTATCAGCTTCATTTACCTGAGAACAAGCCTGTGCAAGCTTTCTTGTAGCTGCATCATCACTCTCTTCTGCAAGTGCGTTCAAATCAACTGTTGTGTTACATGGATTTGCCTGTACGCCAGTGAAGATTTTTTCTTGAACCTCAGCACTTGTCATATATTTGATAAACTCAAGTGCCAGCTCTGTTTTCTCATCACTCATGTTATTTGCCACAGCAAGTCCGCCGCCTGCAGAAGCGATTGCAATATTTCCAGGGAATAAAGCAGGCTCAATGGCATCTGTTAAAGACGCATCAATTCCACTTGCATTCCATACACCATTGAAAAGAACACCAGCCTTACCATTTGTATTAAATTCTGCCATAAGATTTCCGTTATCATCTGTAGTATGCTCAGAACCATTTGCCTGATCCAGGTTTGCAGCAGTCTTAAATGCAGCTGCAAATTCCTCTGAATTGATGGTGTCCTCTGTCAGCTCAGATTCCAGCATTTTCTTTCCTTCATCTGTAGAAGCCATAACTGTGTTTACAATATAGCTGGAGCCCTGTCCTGCAATGTATCCGTACACATCCTCGTCCAGAGCACAGATTTTTTCCATTGCTTCTCCAAAAGAATCCCAGTCTGCAAACGCCTCCTCTGTAATTCCGGCTTTTTCAAAAATATCGGAATTATACCATAAGCCACGGCTCTCAATCTGATCATGCACTGCATAAATATGACCATCCATATCATGCTGTGTATAGTTAAGACCAACTGCATCCTGCAGACCATTTTCATCGATATACGGTTTCAGATCGTATACCAGATCCTGGGAAAGTGCTGCCTGCGGAACTCCGCCACCGCCTACATCTACCAGATCCGGGAAGGAACCGCCAGCAACCTGTGCACTTACAATGTCATCTCTGTTTTCTACAGCGATTGGTTTGAATGTAACTGATCCATCAGCATGTTCCTTTGCGAACTCATCATAGATATCCCTCATAACCTGAGCTGCAGCCCACTCGCTCTCATCCTGGTAATATCCATGGTAAAATTCCAGAACATCATCATCTGCATAAGCAGTCGTTCCAAATCCAACCAGTGCAGTAGTCCCCATTGCTGCTGCCAGTAAAACACTTACCATTTTTTTCTTCATTACAAAAATCCTCCTTCATAAATTATACGTCTTTGCTTTAACTGTCCTTATTTTACCCTTGTTTTTGGTATTTTTGAATGAATCCCGTTTGCAATTTACAGGTATTTATTGACATTTTCACAATAAAAATAAGGAAAATATTTACCTGACGGCAATATTTTCCTTATCTTTATTTTCCCTATTTATCTATTTTCATTTCACCCAGCTGCCGGGTAAAAGCTTCCGGTGAAATTTTACCGGTAAGCTCTCTGAAAATGTTTTCTGTAAAATAGGCTTTCTGTTCATAAGTCCACAGATTATCCGGAACTTCAATTTTATCCTCTGCGCTTAATACCAGGGAAGCAGCCTGAAACAGCCGCGGCATTTCCTTCTCGTAAGAATCCAGAACTACCTGCTTATTCGCCGGAATCTGCTCTGTTTCCTCCAAAATCCGCGTCTGCACCTTCTTGCTTAGCATATATTTCAGGAACCGGATGGAAGCCTCCTCTTTCTGTTCGTTTCCACTTTTTCCAAGCACATAACCAAAACAGGCAGATTCGCAAGACAGCTTCTTCCCGGATGTAGTTGGAAGCAGTGCATACTTGGCATTAATGTTTTCGGAAATCATGGAAGCGCCCCATACGCCATTCACATATATGGCAAGCTTTCCTTCATTGAACAATCTGGTCTCATCCAAATAACTGTATTCTGCATTTTCGGAGGTGGAATATACATAAATTTCCTGCAGCCGTTTCAATACCTCTGAAATTGTACCGATATCGTTTCTGTCCTTTTCTGTACCTTCTTCCAGAAGCATATGATCCATAAAATAAAGATAGCCCTCCGGAGATGTCTGAAGCGAAGCAATTTCATTATTCTCACGTTCCGACCATTTCCAGATTTTGTAGCACATACCGCGAAAAGCATCCCAGGTCCTGGGAATTTCCTTTACGCCAGCTGCGTGCAGAATATCTTCATTATACCAATAACCACCACTTAAGGACAAAACATCTGACACTGTAAACAGCTCCCCTTCTTCTGTGGTCCAATAGTTCAGATTGGTCTGGGAAATATTGGAGGCAAACTCTTCATCTTTTTTCACATAGGGCATAATATCCAGCGCCATATCATTTTCTACAATAAAATCATAGGTTGTATTCTGTCCCATACCGCTGAAGGTAATCACATCCGGCATATCTCCCACCATGATCATGTCCTCCACCTTACGCAGCATTTCCTTTCTTCCTGGCATGGAGATCAGCTGCACCTCAATGTCCGGATTCTCCTTCTGAAATCCATCGTAAATATCCCTCATAGCTACATGATCTTCACCAGTTCCGCCCCATGCATGAATCATTGTGATAGTTACAGGCTCTTTTTCTTCTTTCCCGCAGCCTCCAAGGATCAGACTCCCGGCTATTCCGATACTAAAGAAAAGACCTCTAATTTTTCTCTTCATGTTGTTCTCTTTTCCTGAATTCTTTTGGTGATACCCCGGTTATCTTTTTAAACATTTTTGAGAAATAACCAGCATCTTCCACTCCTACCGCTTCTGAAATCTCATAAGTCTTCATCTCTGTATTCTGCAGATATTCTTTTGCCTTTTCCACCCGTTTCATTAAAATCTCATCAAACAGATTCACACCTGTTTTATTCTTATAATAACGGCTGAGATAGCTGCGGTTCACATGCAGGGTATCTGCAATATCATCCAGCGTGATCTTTTTGCGAAAATTTTCTTCCAGATACTGTTCAATCTGATCAAGCAGTGATTCCGGTTCTTCTGCCTTCGTATGCTCCTGGATTTCGATCTCCTTTTTCAGTCTGGATAGCTTTCCAATTGCTTTTTCCACTGCCAGTGGAAGTTCGTCTATAATGGAAATCTTAAGCACATACTCACATACACTGTATTTAATGGCACGTTTGGCATACTCAAAATCTGAATATGCGGTAAGGATGATCACCTGGGTTTCCGGGCAGGTTTCGTATACATATTTACATACTTCTAATCCGTCAACACCAGGCATCTGTATATCTGTGATCACAATGTCCGGCATTTCTCCCCGGATCTTCTCCAATAGTTCCTGTCCATCACTGACTACGCTCTCCAAAGAACAGTCCATTTTTTCCCAATTTATCAGTTTCTGCAAAGCCTCTCTGATGTATCCTTCATCATCGGCTGCTACCACTTTCCACATAATTTCCACCTCTTTCAATTGGAACTGCAATTTCTATTTCCGTTCCCTTTCCCGGTTCGCTCCAGACCTGAAACTTGTAATAATCTCCATACAGGATCCGGAGCATTTTCTTTGTATTTTCCCAGCCCACATGGGTATGAGGAGTTTTTTCTTTATTTTCCTCTGCCTTCGTCTGATTCCGACAAACGCCTACTCCATCATCTTTTACCCAGATGTAGAGCATTTCCCTTTCATATAAAAGGACCTGCAGATTTCCTTTTCCACGCTTTGGTTCCAAACCATGCGAAACTGCATTTTCCACCAGTGGCTCAATAAGAAGACGGGGAATCAGATCTTCGCCGATTTTTTCATCTTCAAGCTTCACCTCATAAGACAGTTTATCCTGGTAACGGCTTTTCTGCAGATATAAATAAAACTGAACTATTTCCAGTTCCTCTTTTACCTTTATCTTAATCTCTTTTTCCCGGAATATCTTACCCTGCATCAGTCTGGAAAAAGCATTCAGTCCATCGTAAACTTCTTCGTTTCCAGCCATTTTCGCTTTCAGACTCAGCATGGCCAGAATATTAAACTGGAAATGCGGATTTATCTGGGACTGCAGATATTTTACCTGAGACCGGGCTGCCACAATTTCTTTTTCATAAACCTGAGTAATCAGATATTCGATCCTGTCTGCCATCTCATTAAACACGATTCCCATGTCATGAAATTCCTGAATAGAGGAATCTTCCATTCTGGCATTCAGATCCGGTTTTCCAAAAGCCTGTATGCTTTGGATCATCCTGGTAACCGGTTTGGTGAAACGGTAGCTGATAGCATATGCAACCAGAAATGCAATTCCCAGTACCACAATAAGACCCACAAGAACGATAAAAAGAGTGGGCTTCAAAATAGAAAAAATATTCCCATACCCTACTGAGATCACTGTACGTACTCCAAATCCACAGAGATTTCCATAACCAATCACCTTCGTACCTGCCAGGTCTTTTGTTCCATTCCATGAATTCTCAGAAGTCTGCAGCTTTTTCACCAGCTCCTGAGCTCCTTCTGAGGCAAGCAGCTGATCGTTTTTATCCAGGACAGCCCATCCTCCATTATGATACAGCTGTACCGTTTCCAGAACTTTCGCTACTGCACTCTGACTGATCTGCACGATTCCGATTCCTTTTTCCCTCATATTTTCATCATAAATTCTAAAAAAAATATTTAATTCATCTTTATCAGACAAACAGGCGTACTGGTCACTGGTACTTTTAAATTCCTGCTGCATGTTTTCGTATTTTCGCTTCTGTTCTCTCCCGGCAGCCAGTGTGGTGGCATAATAGTGCTCATAAATACATTCATTCCCATTATTAAACAGATAAATTCCAGTAACAAAAGGAAGCTGGCGTTCCACCATATTCCGCTCTGAAAAAAGCTCCATGCTGTAAGAAAGCTGTGGTTCTATTTCCTCCAGGTCGTATTCTTCTTTCTGAAAAAAGTCATCCAGTACCGTATTATGACGTATGGCGATCACACTATCCTCAATAAACTGCATATGAGCCTCATACTGCTGACTGGTATATCGAAGTACATATTCAATATCTTCCTGTGTTTTCTGAAAGAAGAAAGAGAAAAAGACATAGAAAACAGCTGCACATACAGACAGTAAAGTACATACAGAGGTCAGTATCATCAGAAATGTAAGTTCCCTTTTCAGAGTGTAGTTTTTTTTCATTTTATTTATCCCCAGGGTAAATTTCTATATTATAAATTCATTATAGGAAAAGCTTTCGAAACTTGCAATCAGTTTTCACCAAAAAAAGCAATAAAAAGCAGAAATATTTATAGCATTTCACCTAAATATAGGGTATACTGTTATTGTCTGAAAGAACAAGGGCAGGGTTTTTATATGACAGCATTCTGATAATGCCGTTATTTTTTTGCACCTTGTTAAAGTGATCATTCTCACTTATTGACAAAGAAGGAGAGGTAAAATGAAAGTAATTAAAGTCAAGAATTATGAAGAGCTGAGCCGTACTGCAGCTACTATTATCGCCGGTGTTATTTTGTCCAAACCGGATTGTATCCTTGGACTTGCTACCGGTTCTTCCCCGGTAGGTACCTACGATCAGCTAGCTGCTATGTATGAAGAGGGAATACTGGATTTTTCCCATGTAAAATCTGTGAACCTGGACGAATATGTAGGACTGGACGGATCCAATGACCAGAGCTACCGTTACTTCATGAACAAGAACCTGTTCAGCAGAGTCAATATAGATATTAAGAATACCTATGTTCCGGACGGAACCAATCCGGATACAGAGGCCTGCTGCGAAGCTTACAATACACTGCTTAAGAATATAGGAGCTGCAGACCTTCAGCTTCTTGGAATAGGACCTAATGGTCACATCGGATTTAATGAACCAGACGACCATTTCCAGGCTGGCACACACTGTGTAGATCTTACAGAGGCTACCATCCAGGCGAATAAACGCTTTTTTGCAAGCGAGGAGGATGTGCCTCGCAAGGCTATTTCTATGGGAACTGGCAATATTATGAGCGCAAAGACCATTCTTCTTGTAGCTAACGGCAAGAATAAAGCCAAGGCTCTCGCTGCTGCGATCAAAGGACCTGTTACCCCACAGTGCCCGGCTTCCATCCTTCAGTTCCATCCCAATGCAATTATTGTGGCAGATGAGGATGCACTGAGCGAACTGTAATTAAAAAAAAGGAGCTGCTTCAATATGTTCCAAAAAGGCTTTCTGCAAGCTGTACGTCACAATTTGCAGAAAGCCTTTTTCAACACGCTCTAAAAAAGCAGCTCCATTTTTGTACCTTTTCCAAGATCGCTGTCCACATTGATCTGTGCATGATGTAAGGTTGCCCCGTGCTTTACAATGGACAGTCCAAGACCGGTTCCTCCAGTCTGCCGCGAATGGCTTTTGTCCACCCGGTAAAATCTCTCAAATATTCTTTTCTGTTCAGATTTCGGAATTCCGATTCCATCATCCTCAACCCGGTAAAAAGGACGATTCCCTTTTCTGCCTACATAAATATGAATGTGTCCTCCCGGATTGGTGTAACGAACAGCATTGTCCGCAATATTGTACAGCATTTCATATAAAACATGCCGTACTCCCTGAATGTTGATTGGAATACCACAATAATCCAACGAAATGTTTTTCTTTTCCGCATGATCCCGGAGATTGTTTACCACATCCTTTGCCAGCTCATCAAGCTCCACACTTTCCATGGAGACCACTGCATCCTGCTGTTCATCCAGGCGCGACAGCTGGATAATATCTGCCACCAGATTTCCCAGACGATTGGCCTCCTTATAGATTCGTCCTGAAAAATCAGCAATATTCTCCGGTCTCACCATTCCATTCATCATCAGCTCCGCATAACCGGAAATAGACATCAGAGGTGTCTTTAATTCATGGGAAACATTTGCAGAGAATTC
The DNA here is from genome assembly GCF_015551645.1 of Ruminococcus sp. D54t1_190329_F1. Taxonomy (NCBI): domain Bacteria; kingdom Bacillati; phylum Bacillota; class Clostridia; order Eubacteriales; family Oscillospiraceae; genus Ruminococcus; species Ruminococcus sp. D54t1_190329_F1. The sequence goes on along the minus strand of NZ_JADNDC010000006.1, from coordinate 30,276 downwards.
CCTTCTCACAGCCTCAGTCTTCTTCAACTCCTCCAGCTGGCTTGCAATCTGCTTATTCTGCTGATCCACCCGCATCAACAAAGGACGGAGTTCTTCGTAGCATACATTCGAAAGAGGATGCTCCAGATCCAGGTTGTTCACCGGCTCGATCAGACTCTTTGTCTGCCTTTGCACCAGAACGATCTCTACCAGAATGATCAACAGCATCAAAATTCCAAGCCAGATAAAGCTGCTAAGCAACGTATGGAACACACTGTCTGTTGTTTTTGCCAGGCGGAGGATTCTGCCATCATTCAGCTTCACCGCATAATAAAAGGTCTGGTGTGACAAGGTTTCCGAATAACGGACGATTTCTCCCTGTCCATCTTCCATAGCCTGGATAAATTCCGGACGGCTGCTGTGGTTTGGAAGTTTTGAAGCCTCTGCCTCATTATCATAGAGTACGTTTCCCTCTGAATCGGTGAGCGTAATACGGGTATCTGTGGTTTTTCCCACATTTCCGTTTAAATACTCTTCTCCAACTTCTTCAATCCCCACTTTTACATATTCAGCTTCATCTCGGACGCCCTTTTTCATAGTACTGTTAAACTTATCATACATCACAAAGCTGGCGGCTATAAAGGTAAGGATAACCGTGAGAACGATCATCACACTGGTATGACTGAGGATTTTCTTTTTCATCCCTGACTGCCTCCCTTGTCTGCCATTCTGTAACCTACGCCGCGGACAGTCTCGATTAGTCTGCCGGCATCCCCAAGCTTCTGCCGAAGGGTTCGCACATGTACATCCACAGTTCTGGTCTCCCCGTCAAAATCATAGCCCCATATATGGCACAAAATCTGGTCACGGGTCATAACGATTCCTCTGTTTTCCATAAGATACAGAAGAAGTTCAAATTCCTTGCGGGTAAGCTCCACAGGCTGATCATCACAATACACCTGATGACGGCCTGGAAAAATACGAAGTTCCTCACAGCTAAGCTCTCTGTCATCTCCGTGGCGGCTGCTGCGCCTGAGCACCGCCTTCACTCTGGCTATAAATTCCATCATTCCAAAGGGCTTGGTAATATAATCGTCTGCACCGGCTTCCAGAGCACGGACCTTATCAAATTCTGCTTCCTTGGCAGTTACCATAATGATGGGAATATCTCTGGTTCCGGAAGATTTTTTCAGTTTTTCCAGAATGGAATATCCATCCTCTCCCGGAAGCATAATATCAAGAAGAATCAGCTCTGGTTCCTCCTCTGCAAGGGCTTTCCACAATTCCTGGGAGTCTTCTAACCCTCTTGCATGAAATCCGGTCGTCTCTAATGTATATACTAAAAGATCACGGATGTTGTTATCATCTTCAACACAAAAAATCATTTTTTAGTATTCTCCTCCCATGTCTTACCTATTTTTACATTACTTGTAAATCATCATTATTTCCTAGTATACGTACTTTTTTCCCCTTATACAAGTGCACAACTGTAAAGTCACGGTAAAAAGCAGGAAAACAGGTTACCGTTCACGACCTGACCAGTAACACGCTTCGCGATGCACAGAAATCATACATTTGCATGTTTTTGCGCCGCAAAAATTATATTACCAGTCGCTGCCTCCGGAAATGATTCTCACAGGAATTTTTCCAGAGCAGCAACTGGCAACATCTACTCTCCCGGTTACGGAAGCATATAGTTCACACGGGCAACCTCCAGTTCGTGATGGAAATGTTCTCCCGGTGCATTTTTTACAGTGTCAAGGTGACTGTGGGTATCATAAAGATCCTCATGCACCTGAGTCACACAGACTCCGATATTGGAACAATGATCTGCGATTCTCTCCAGGCTGGTTGTAATGTCAGAAAGCACAAATCCCATCTCTATTGTACATTCTCCGGCACGAAGACGATTTACATGGCGTCTTTTCAGCTCACGGCTGAGCTCATCGATCACTTCTTCCAGAGGCTCAATTTCTTCGGCTGCTCTCATGTCCTGGTTTGCAAAAACGCTATACGCTTTTTCCACAATATCCGACACGGCCTTTTCCATAATGTGAAGTTCCTGCACCGCCTTGTCTGAAAAGCGGGCATTTTTTTCTGAAATTTCCTTTGCAGATTTCATAATGCTAAGTGCGTGGTCGGAAATACGCTCAAAATCTCCGATACAGTGAAGCATAATGGACAAGCTGTGGCTGTCTTCCAGAGAAAGATCTTTCTGATTCAACTTGATCAGATAGGTTCCCAGTTCGTCCTCATAGCGGTCAACCTTTGCTTCAATCTTTTCCACACGGAAAGCTGTCTCCTCCTGGAAATCATCCAGCAAGCCAAAAGAAAGGTTCAAAGCGGTTTTGGACTGCTCTGCCATTTTCCTGGCAGCTGTTTTGCTCTGCTCAATAGCAATACCAGGATTACTAAGAAAACGGGATTCCAGGATCATAAACTCCTGATCTTCTGCGGAAATAACTTTCTCCTCTTTTGTATCACGGACAGTTGCACATGCCATTTTTACAAGCATATCTCCAAATGGAAGAAGTACAAGTGTTGCAATGATGTTAAAGGCACTGTGGATCACTGCGATGCCGGCAGGACCTGCCACTTCTTCAATGAAAGAGAAATGTAAAAATCCATTCAGCACATAGAATACAACCATAAATGTAACAGTTCCTACAATATTAAAGTACAGATGAACGATTGCTGCACGTTTTGCATTCTTAGTAGCACCGATTGAAGAAAGCATTGCTGTAATACAGGTTCCAATATTCTGTCCCATGATAATCGGAAGCGCTGCTCCGTAACGGACTGCACCAGTTACACAAAGCGCCTGGAGAATACCAACAGAAGCTGATGAAGACTGAATAACAGCAGTCAGAAGTGCACCAGCCAGCACACCTAAAACAGGGTTGGAGAACTTCAGAAGGATGTTTGTAAATTCCGGTACCTCTGCCAGAGGTTTTACGGCACCGCTCATGGTATTCATACCGAACATCAGCACTGCGAAACCAACCAGAATGTTTCCAATATCTTTCTTCTTTTCATCATGAAGGAAGACAATAAAAACAACTCCGATCAATGCCAGAATCGGTGAAAATGAGTTTGGGTTCAAAAGTCTTACAAAGAAATTGGAGCTTTCAATTCCAGCCAGGCTGAGAATCCATGCGGTAACAGTAGTACCGATATTTGCGCCCATAATAAAGCCAACAGCCTGGGACAGATGCATGATTCCCGAGTTTACGAAGCCGACTACCATAACTGTGGTTGCCGATGAAGACTGAATGATTGCAGTAACTGCTGCACCAACCAAAACTGCTTTCACACGGTTAGATGAAAGGTTTTCCAGAATCTTTTCCAGTTTACCGCCGGAAAGCTTTTCCAGACCGTCTCCCATTACCTGCATTCCATAAAGGAACATCGCCAGTCCGCCGACCAATGTCAGAATGCTAAAAAAATCCATTACGTTTCCTCTCCTTTTTTTATCCTTTTAAAAGTTTATTGGGTTCTTAATTTCTTTTGTTTACAAAACCAATATAAGTGGGCTATGTAAAGTTTCGGGTGAGAAGAATGTTAAATATATGTAAAATACTTTACAATCTTGGATTTTCTTATACAGAAAAAATGTAAAGCCAGGCTGTTGAAAATGTAAAATATTTGTTTGATAATTGATTTTACTGTATTTTCCAAATTTTACATTCAAAAAAATCCCCCAGGGAACATGAAGAATAATTTTACAATTATCGCTGCATATCTCATGAGGGATTTTTATATAATACGTGTAATGATTCAGTACCTTCACTGTTACATGCTTCGCGGAACAACAGGCTGAAGCAATCTATTACATCGAATATTAAGTAACTGCCATATTGACTTGTCTGAAAAAGACTCTGATACCTTTAAAATCCTCGGATTTCCTCTTCCTCTGAATGGGTTTTATCGATGGAGCGGATTTCCAGAAAATAACTGTAACTATCATTTACCTTTACTTCCACTCTGTCGCCAATCTTATGACCTTTCAGTGCCATGCCAATCGGAGAGTCAATACTGATTCTGTTCTCCATGGAATTTCCCCGGATGGAAGTAACAAGCTTATATTTCTCAACCTCGTCATCTTCCTCAAAATAAACTTCTACAATGTCATCCATTCCAACCTCGTCACTGCAGGATTTATCAGAAACGATGGTTGCTGTTTTTAACATATTCTCCAGATAGCGGATGCGACTCTCGTTCTGGTTCTTATGACGCTTGGCAGCGTAGTATTCAAAATTCTCACTTAAATCGCCCTGGGCACGTGCTTCCTTTACTGCCTCAATTGCTTCTTTGCGGACAACCAGCTTACGGTGCTCAATCTCCTGTTCAATTTTCTCTACGTCTTTTTTGGTGAGCTTCTCTCTCATTTTTATACATCTCCTTTATAGCTGCAACACCACTTTGCACACCACCTTAACAGATGGGAAAGAGTTTGTCAAATTGCCAATGGAAAACATTAATTCCAATAATGCTATTGTTCACTCCATGAACAGAAACCCTATAATTTCTTTTTCCCCAGTCGGACTTCTTCCATCAGCTTCGCAGTCTCAGCATCTGCATGATCAAAAAGATAGGTATGACTGGACTGGCGGTGCTGATGCCATTCCTGGCGGAGCTGCTTTCTGGTCTCTTCGATTTCTTCTTTCAGACCTCTTGCGGAAATACGGTTGGCGCCCTGACCCATAATGATAATCTGTTCCAGTCCGTCTGAAGTAGCAACCGTTACCTGATGCTGTCTGCCGATTTTGTGGACTGTTTTTTCAATATATTGATCGGCAGTCTCCGCTTCTTTTGTGTAAACCACATGAATATTGTGATAAGTAAGCACTTCCTCCTGGTGTCCCTCCACCTTGTAAGCATCAAATACAAGAATCAAAGTACATTTCTTATATCCCTGATAATTACTTAAAATATCCATCAGCTTCGTCTGTGCTGCACGGACATCCGCATCTGCCAGTTCTTTCAGCTCCGGCCAGGCAAAAATAATGTTATAACCATCCACAAGAAGGTATTCTTCCTGGTCTTTTTTTGCAGAAGAACTGCTGCCAGAATAAGATAGGGCACTTACCACTTTTTTATAAGAAGACACGCGGTCTCTTTTCACCGGACCAAAGGTACGCTCAAAAATGGCCTGAAGTTCTTTGTCATCCTCATAGCTTCCACGGTAGGCAGATTCCGGCGGCTGGTAACCACTTCCCGCATGACTTCCACTTCCAGATGTATTTCTGGCAGTTCCTGTACTACCAGCTCCACTGCGTGCTGAATTTCTGGCACTTTGAGCAGTATCGTCTCCACTTGCAGGATTTCCAGAGCCTGACGCAGCATCCTCCCAGTCTTCCTCGCTGAGATCATCCTCAAACTCTGCCATAATCCCAGTATCCAGGTGCATATACTCTTCCACTTCATACCATGGCACCACAAATCCGGCTCCATGGGCACAAAATACAGACCCGGTAGGATTATCCAGATCCCGCTCAGAATCGTAGCCGATCTGTTCCACGATCTCATCTTGATTTTTACAAGGCTCATATCCTTTTAAACTGCAGAACAGTCTTCCCATTCCCCTTGTATAAGAAACTACTTCTTTCTGGTAATCGCGCATAGTCGAAACAGGCGCTTTTCCCTTCAAAATAGCGGTATTTTCCTCTGTCTCCATAGGAAGAAGAGTTCCCTGCATTTTCTGGATATCATTCATTGCACGGCCAACAACCTCCACCGGCACTTCCAGCCGAAATTCATAGTAAGGCTCCAGCAGAACATTCTGTGCTTTCTTAAGCCCCTGACGGATAGCCCGATAAGTAGCCTGACGGAAATCTCCGCCTTCTGTGTGTTTCTGGTGGGCCCGTCCGGTAAGCAGGGTAATCTGCATATCTGTGATCGGTGCACCAGTCAGCACTCCTCTGTGTTCCTTTTCTTCCAGATGAGTGAGGATCAGTCTCTGCCAGTTCCGGTCCAGCACATCCTCACTGCAGGCGGTAAAAAACTGCATTCCGCTTCCTTGCTCCCCTGGTTCCAGAAGAAGGTGAACTTCCGCATAATGGCGCAAAGGCTCAAAATGTCCCACACCTTCCACAGGTGCCGCAATGGTTTCTTTATATACAATATTTCCCGTTCCAAAATCCACAGCCACATGGAACCGCTCCCAGATCAGCCTTTTCAGGATCTCGATCTGCACATCTCCCATGAGCATGGCGTGGATTTCTCCCAGCTGCTCGTCCCACACAATATGAAGCTGAGGATCTTCCTCTTCCAGTTCTCTCAGCTTCTTCAGCATCTGATGCACATCGCAGCCTTCCGGCAAAATAATCTGATAGTTCAGTACCGGCTCCAGTACTGGCATATTGGAATTCTCTGTCACGCCAAGTCCCTGTCCTGGAAAAGTATGGGAAAGACCTGTCACTGCGCACACGGTTCCCGCGGGCACTTCTTTCACCAATTCAACTCTGGCGCCAGAGTAAATCCGGATCTGGTCAGCCTTTTCCTCCCATACTTCCTCTCCTGCTGCCACATTTCCCTTGCTGGTAATAAGAAGTTCTTTTACTTTCAGTGTCCCGCCTGTAATCTTCATATAGGAAAGACGGTTTCCCTGATCGTCTCTGGCGATCTTATAAACCTTCGCACCAAAAGCCTCAGGATATACCGGCCATCTGGTGTACCTGTCCAGTCCGTGGATCAGCTTCTCCACCCCTTCCATTCTCAGTGCAGAACCAAAATAGCATGGAAAAACCTTTCGATCTGCGATCAGACCGGTAATCTCTCTCCTGGATACTTCTCCTGTTTCCAGATATTTTTCCAGCAGTTTCTCGTCACACATAGCAAGACTCTCCAGAAATTCTTCAGAAAATTTATTTTCCATCAAATTCTGCTGTTCTTTTTCACCAGCCGGTAATTCCGGTTCCAAATCTCCATCAGCATTTTCATTTTCTGAAAAATCCATGCAGTTCTCATTCAGCCTTTTTTTCAATTCGGTCAAAAGAGCATCGTGATCCGTTCCATCCTGATCCATTTTGTTCACAAAAATAAATGTGGGGATCTGGTACCGCTCAAGCAATTTCCATAAAGTCACCGTATGTCCCTGCACACCATCTGCACCGTTAATCAAAAGCACTGCATAGTCCAGAACCTGCAAGGTACGTTCCATCTCTGCAGAAAAATCCACATGTCCAGGCGTATCCAGAATGGTAACTCTTGTTTCCGGGAATTCCAGCACTGCCTGCTTGGAAAAAATCGTGATTCCCCGCTCGCGCTCAAGGGGAGAGGTATCCAGATATGCATCCTTGTGATCCACTCTTCCAAGCTTTCGTATCTTGCCGCTTAAATATAAAAGTGCTTCTGACAATGTAGTTTTTCCTGCATCTACATGGGCCAACAGACCAGCACATATATGTTTTTTCGTTTTTTCAGGCTTCTGTTCGCCCATAAAAACGCCTCCCTTCTGATGGCATAATATTGAATTATACCACAAAAGGAGGCGTTGGTCGAGATGCTGTTGCACTCGGTTCAATATAAACTTATCGCATAGGAAGTTTAGGATAGATGTGAATGCTAACTTCTCCACCTGGTGTACGGTAAGCAGTGATCCGTTCCATAACAATCTTCCATAAACGATTCTTTTCTTCAACAGAAAGCTGTGGATAGCTGTCGAGAATGTGCTGTGTTGTCGGAATTATTTCTTTCTCTACATCATGAATATCTTTTTGAGCCCCCTGTTTTTTCAGCAACTCATTTTCAGCTGCCTGAACTTTATGTATTTCTCTGGTTAAGGTATCATTTCGCTTTGTAAACATTTCTATTGTATAAATACCCTTCTCCAGATATTCACATATCTTATCCTGCTGTAACTGAAGCTCTGTAAGTTGCTCTCTTACAATACTCAATGCCGTCTCCGTAGAGTCCGTTTGTGCTACCTTATCTTCCTTTATTTTAATAGTGTACTCACCCCACCATTGAGACATGGCTTTCACCACTTCTGCTTCAAGAAAATCACATTTTATAGTCCGACAATTACATCCACGAGTTGGACATCTGTACCATGGAGAAGTGTTTTGGGTCTTCGCCGGAACATTCCGCTTCATTACTGCTCCACACTTTTCACAAAAAAGAATTGTTGCAAATGGATTCATAAGTTTTTTATCCTTATGAACTGATGCGTGATTACGACTGCTCTGAACTGCTTTTACTCGATCCCACTGTTCCTGATCTATAATTGGCTCATGTAATCCTTCATACAACTCATAGTCTTTACTGGTAACTCTTTTCTTAGTAAGCATCCCGTCTTTAACTACTCGCTTTGTAGGTTCATGTTTCCAGCGGATCATTCCCAAATAAACTTCATTATTTAAGATATTTGTGATGGATGTTTGCCCCCATGTACCAGTTAGAGATGGAATGTTCATTTGATTCAGTTCATGGGCAATCGTATTGTAGCCAATTCCTTGTTTCCCATACATATCAAAAATCATCCGCACCACTTTTGCTTCTTTCGGTTCAATTCGCAGGCTATTCCCTTTCATACCAACCAGTTTATAGGCACGGTATCCATACGGAGCTACTGAACCAAGAAATTTGCCCTCAGAAGCTGATTGATTTCTTCCGCGAACCAAGCGCTTTGTGATGGTTTTCAATTCGTACCGGCTGAACATAAACTTCATATCAGTAAACTGTTCATCCGATTCATTCTGAAGATCATAGATCTTGGACGGTGTGATAATTTTACAATTATTCGTTTGAAGTACCTGCATGATATAACCGGATTCCAAGGATGACCCTCTGGAAAGACGCTCAATATCAATACAAATAACTCCTGCATACATTCCAGTATTGACCAGTTCCAGCAAACGAAGCATCTTAGGTCTGGACGACAAGGATTCTCCCGAAACTACTTCTTCCAAGACATCAACAACATTTAATCGTCTTTCCTTACAAAAAGACTCTAAAATGCGTCGATGTCTGTTCAAAGTTTCTTCAACAGAAATTTCGTCAAAATCTGTATCCATTCTGGATTTCCTCAAATACATCAAATACCGTTCCATTATCACACCTCCTTCCCGCGGGTTATTCTGTTACCATTTTACTCAACACTTTTCCTTTTCGCAAAGATACGGATTAATGTTTCCACATCCTTGCTTATGAGAAAGAAGCTTGCTATGCTTTAAGATTCACTTAATTTCTCTGCCTTCGTACTGCGATAGGAATTAGAAATAAGCTCACCTATCTTCAATAAAATTTGTGAGATTTCTGCTGCTTCAATATCAATACAATAATCGTCATGGATACAGATAACAGCATCTTTCTCACTTACAGCTGTCATAATCATATATCCTCCATATATATCCAAAAAACAGCCATACTGGTTATTGATGAGGTGCTATCTATACACGCTCTCTCCCAATATGGCTGTTGACTAATTTACTTATTACTTATTTTACTCGTCACATTTGCCACGCAACCCTGACGATGGGAACATAACAGGTCTCCGCTGGCGCGGTTGTCATAACTCCGCAGCGTCGTTTTACTCGTGCGCCGCAGGGTTCCCCCCAAGTCTTTAGGAGGCCGTGAGGAAGTATCTTTAAGCCCCCGTGCAGTCCTCGCGGCGGATCTGCCACCATCCGCTTTGTGGAATCGTAGATTGCTCCGAAACAGCTCTGTTCATCACCTCCCTGGCTGCTCCATCTTCGCGGCGTCCCACACTCGCTCATACACGGGTTATGTACCTGTTATGCTGTCTATGAAATTGTCAAAGTGCTGTTGAAGGGGGAAAACTTGTCCTTCTAATAGTAATGAAAAAAAGAGCAAGATTTTCGCTATGCTAATCAAACTTTTTCAAATTTTTAGCCAGCCATTTCAAACCGCGTTGGATGCTGTCATACACTCTACTGAGATCAACGCCTTCTGTCTTGGCAATTTCTTTAACTGTCATACCCAGATAAAACCGAGCATAAATCCTCTTTGCCTGCTTCTCCGGTAAGGCCATCACCGCAGAATAGAGCTGTTCTCGAAGCTGCTTTTCCTCCATGAGCATTTCTGGCGTCGGCGGCTGATACACTACCTGTTTCTCTATACCATTATCACAGTCCAGAGAATAGTACGCTTTGTAGTTATACATCTGGCGCTGGCGTGCAGCTTCTGCTCGCTTATCTGTCAGGAATACTTCTTGTACTTCACTGCTTACTTCTATAAAAACATCCGTTTTGTATATATCAGGATACAACTCCCTAAGATTGACTTTCTTCATTATGTACCTCCATTTCGATTCATGGGCGATTAGCGAGTGAATCGAATGGAGGTGGTGATCGGCAGCGACATACTTCGGGGGCTTTCCCGAAAAACCGATACCAAAAAGCGCCAGCTCCCCACAATTGGAAACTGGCGCAACAAAAATACCTACTATTTTGCTGATTTAGATGGAATGATAATACTGATTGATAGTCATACCTCCCCGGAGGAGGAACAAGACTTTTTTTAATTGATGAAGCTCATGGGTGCTATGAATGATGATAATTGCCATGGCGGTATCCTCCTGTGTACCGCCCTCTTAATCGCATGAGCATCGTTGGAAAAACAAAAAGAAACGGCGGCTCTGATTTCTCAAAGCCGCCACTTCATAGGTGCATAGAAATATGTCTGCTGTACGACGGCTTTTTTTCTTTTGCCGTCGTTCGGCAGATTTAATCACATTTTCTATCTTACTTTTAATTCTATGATAAAAACCAAATGTTGCAGAAATCTCCTAATCGCTTTCTTTTTCAGCAAGAAAACAGGCTGAATTGCTTCATTTTTGTAGCAATTCAAGTTTTATCTCGTTTCAGTCAGAGAAAAGCTATTCAAGAACCAACATCCAATCAAAAAATCTATTCAACCGTTTCAATGGAATCTACAATACTCATTTTTGAAATTTTCCGCAGCGGAATTGCTGTCGCCATCAAGCAGGCTCCTACTGCCAAGAGGGTTGCTTCAAGAATGGGTATGACAGGAATTGCAACAAGCTGGAGGGTGTCGCTCGTGGCCGCCTCAATGAAAATCGTACAAACATATCCCAGCACGCTTCCAATCACAGAGGCAATAATCCCGTAATATGCACCTTCCCAAAGAAAAGTTTTATAGAGGCTACCGGCGCTCATTCCAATGGCCCGTTGCATACCGATTTCTGTTACTCTGGTGTGAATATTTGTGTAAACGGTATTGATGATATTAAGAATACCAATCAGGCCAACGAAAAGAATCAGCCCCCATGCCAGCATTTGAATTTGTGCAAAGCTCTCTTTTAGTTGCTGGTCGGTTTCTTCATATGACAAGAATGTTGTCCCCGGTATTCTGTTACAAAACGCCTCGATAAATGTATCAAAGTTTTCCCTGTCAGCACCCTCGTTCAGTGTAGGCAAAAACTCTGAATAGGTATCTTTTCCCGTCAGGCGTTCATAGATAGCATCATCAACGATCACTTGAACACCATTTGTGAAACCGCCATTTCCAATACCAAGATAACCGTCATAGCCATCCAAGGTTTTCAAAACATTCAGCTCCATTCCCGCAACACAGATGCTTTCTCCGGCCTCTATATTTGTAAATTCAAGAACATCTTCGCCGTAGCTCATGGGAATAGGATTCCTTACTATACAGGCGTTCCCTGATTTCAGTTGTCCAAGCTGTTCTTCTGGTAATTGATCCCCCATAAAATAATCCCAATATTCATCGTTCAATCCGACAACCTGAAAAGTTTCGCCGGGTTTCAGTTGAAATTCAAGACTGATTTCATCGAGCAGCCCATTTTCATTTTGTTCGTAAAGCGAAAATTGTATGGCGGCTACACTTTGCACAGCTTCATTTTTCCGCAAAGTGTTCAGATCATCTGTGGTAAATCCAATACTTTCATTTGTGATCTGATAATCTCCTACATGATTATCTTGCAGGGCGCTTGCAGCGTTCAGGAGAGAGGAAAACCCTTGCAGGGCAATAAAAACCGTGATACTCATAACAAGGGACAAAATTGTAATTGCAGTACGGCCTTTATTTCTCTTTAAGTTCAGGCGGGCATAATATGCTTCAAAATTATGGATTTTCTTTGTTTTACGCTTTCTGCGCCGAATTTTTAGATTTGTTCCAGACATCGCCATAATGGGAGATACCCTTGCGGCTGATCTGGCTGCTGGTAATGCTGCAAACAACGCAAACGCCAAAGTGATTGCTCCGCTTAAAACCAGTAAGGTTCCATTCAAAGAACTGTTCTCTGCTATTAGAGTTTTCAATTCAGAAGCATCCTGAACCAAGAACAATTCAGGGGAAACCAGGCCGGTAGCTGCCTCTAAAATTCCTCTGGCACTCAGGAAACCAAGAAGCATACCAATAGGAATCCCCATCAGGCACAATAGGATTACTTCAATTACAATGATCTGATAAAGCTGTCCTTTTTCGCCTCCAATAGCCCGAAGTGTTCCATATCCCTTTATCCGTTTTGATACAGATATTTTCAGAATGTTGTAAATCACAAGACCAGCAGCCAGCAAAATCAAAGTACCCACTAATATCCCTGCGACTGTCATAAAAGAGAATCCCTTATCATTAGCACCCTCGGAATTTGCAGTATAGGAAATTCCCAAGGCGTTCAAATATACAATATTATAGCTGGTATCAAGCTCATGGATATTAAATTCCTTATTGATGTCATCGACAACTGCTTGAAAATTCTTTTTATCGGCAGTCCGAATATCCACATTGTAATAAATATAAGATTCCGTTAAAAGTTGTTCAGCAGTTCCTTCCCCTACAACTCCCGTAACAGTGCCGCTTGTATATCCCAAGTAGTTATTTTTCAATATCCCTGTAAGAACAAATTCTGCTGTATAGGAATAGCTGTCCGCAATGTTGTGGCGAAGATTTTTTTGCAGTGAAAGTGTAATCTTATCTCCAATACCGCCCTCAAAGCCAAGATATTTCAGAATATCTTCCGAAAGAGCTATTTCCATCGGGGCTTCCGGCAGACGACCTTCTTCTACACTGGTACTGGATGGATAGATAGCGGCAGTATCATCCCAATATTCCATCAAACCAAGGGTAAGAGATGGGGAGAGTTCTAAACTTCCCATATAAATAGATTTCCCTACATAGGAAAGGCGCTCATCCTGTTCCAGTGCGTGAAGCTGCTCTGCATTCATCTGCAAAAAAGTGGCATATCGGTTTCCTCCGATAGCGATGGCTTGCTGTTCCCGCATTGCACTAAGTACGCCAATGGATTGTCCTACAATGGTTGTCATCATAGTAGACAGCACAACGGCAATCAAAATAAGAATAGAAGTGACTTTTTGGGACAGCAGTTCTTTCAATGCTAATGTACGATAAGATTTCATTTCGCTGTCACCTCCGTAAGCACACCATCTACAATCTGAAACTGCCGGTCTGCCATTCGTGCAATACGGCTGTCATGGGTAATGACAACGAGAGCTTTCCCCATCTTTTTCCATACATTTTGAAGCAGTTCCATGACTTCGCCGCCGCTTTTGCTGTCCAGATTTCCCGTAGGCTCATCCGCAAAAATTACATCCGGCTTTGCAATCAAAGCGCGGGCGATGGCTACACGCTGCTGCTGGCCGCCGGATAACTCATGGGGCAGATGTTCCAAGCGGCCCTGAATGCCAAGTAGTTCTGTAATCTGTTTCAGGTATGCTTCATCCGGTTTTTGTTTATCCAGCAAAAGAGGCATGATAATATTTTCTTTCGCCGTCAGAACTGGAAGCAGATTAAATTGCTGAAAAATAAATCCAATCCGTTTACGGCGGAATGCCGACAATTCCTTATCGCTGTAACTGTAAATATCTTTACCATCGTAGGTCAGCGAGCCGGAAGATGGCTTATCCAAGCCGGAAAGCAAATGCAGCAGGGTACTTTTTCCGCTTCCCGATGGCCCCATAATGGAAATAAAATCGCTGGATACAATTTCGAGATTTGCACGATCCAAAGCCACCACTCGGTTTTCACCGTCACCATAAATCTTTGATAAATTCTTTGCCTCAATATTCATAAAAAACACTCTCCTTATTTGTGGTATAAGGAGAGTGTAAATGATAAATCTCAAAAATCGCTCAAGGATTACACAAAATGAAAAATAGCCATTGCGGATGCACCGCCCCCGGCTCGATTTTCCAAAATCAATCGGCCACCATGTTTTTCACATAAAATTCTGCTGCTGTAAAGCCCCATTCCAAAATGTGAGGAATTACTACTTGTCGTTTCAAAGGGGGTTGGCCCATTCTGTACGAGAGACAGCGGATAACCAGCACCATCATCTTCTACATTCAAGGTCATAGAATCATTTTGCAGCGTTATTTGAATAGAGATTGCTTTTTCTGCAAATCGCGCCGCATTTCCAATCAGATTTTCCGCTACGGTAAGAAATAGCCCGTGATCTATACAAACAGTTCCGCCTGATGGGACTAAAACAGAAACTTTTTTGGATAGCGCCAACAGTCGTGCTGTTTCCTGCAATTCACTCTGCAAAACGGATAGTCTGATTTCTTTTGGCTTAACAGAGAGTTGTTCCAACTTTTGAACACTGCTCATAGCTTCTACATACTGCTCAATCCGTAAAGTGTAACTTTCCAGCCGGTCTATGGTCTGTTCGTCCTGAATACCTTGCCGCAAAAGTTTTACACTTCCTTTTAATACCGTAATCGGGTTACGCAGATCATGGGAAAATGCGGCATTGAGCCGTTTGCGTTCCTCGGCCTGTTGCCACAATAGCCGATTCGATTTCAGAAGTTCACTCCGCATTTCTTCAAAGGCAGCACATAGTTGTCCCATTTCATCGTTAGACAAAATCGGCAGCGAAAAATCCAGATCATTATTCTGAATCCGCATAATGCCATTTTGCAGGCAGGAAATAGGCTGTTTCAATTTGAGATAATAAAAAAGAAAGACTGAAACAATCAATCCGCCTACTGGAAAAAGAATACAGGAAACCGTCTGCACAATGTTTAGGGTAGCCAAAATACGCTGTTGTGACACCGTAGGAGATGGCAAAGGTACAACAGAGCCATCCGACAAAATTTCTACACCGCCTAAAGGATAATGGTTTTCAATGCCTCGGCAAAGGAAGATAACTGTCCCAAGCAGGAGAAATGCCACTGCCAAACAGGAGAGGGATAATAGCAGGAAAGATTTCTTTAGTCCCATATTTTTTAGGCGTTCCACCGATAACCACACCCCCAAACCGTTTCAATGTAATTGTGCAATGTATGTGCTGCAAATTTAGCGCGTATTTTCCGAATATGCTCCATAATTGTATCGCTGTTTCCGTCCCCATCCAAGCCCCACACAAGCTCATAAATTCGCTCGCGGTCAAAAACCTGTCCTGCATTGAGGGATAAAAGTTCTACAATCTCAAACTCCCTCTTAGATAGCGGGATGTTCAGATTATTGATTGTAACTGTTCGGGCGGAATAATCCAGTATCAATTCACCAAAGAAGCGTACTGCCGAATTATTTTGGCGTCGCTGCTCCCGGCGCAGATGTGCGGCAATACGCGCCCCCAATTCATCCAAATCAAAGGGCTTGACGATATAATCATCCGCCCCGGCCTGAAATCCAATGATTTTATCGCTGGATTCAATACGAGCGGTTAAAAAAAGAATGGGACAGGCTATGTGTTCCCGTATCTGCTGGCATACAGTCAGACCATCCATTCCCGGCATATTGATGTCCAATAAAATTAAGTCTGGTTTGCAAGCTACTTTTTTGAGCGCTTCTTGTCCGCTATAAGCAGTCAGAATATCATATTGTGTTTGAAAATAACTCTGTATCATATCAACAATACCGCGTTCATCATCAACGATCAGTAATTTAGGATTCAAAATCATGCACCTCCGTTCTTTATATGATATATGGTAAATCTCAAAAATTCCTCAACTTTCTATGAAACCACAGCCGTTCCCCTACATTATACGATATTCAGAACAAACATTGAAGATAAATGAATTAAAAATGGCGGCCTTGCTTAACAAAGCCGCCGAATAAAAAAGCTTCATTCCACAAAGAACAAAACCCGCCGGATCAGCTCCGGGATATTGACCGGGGCGGTGATATAGTCGTTCACGCCCTCATGCCGGTATTCATATTCCGTGGCAGGGTCGTTGTTCTCGGTGAGGATAAAGAACGGCAGAAGCCGGACAGGGGGATTCTTCATTTGGAACATCCCCGCCACCCGCCGTAGCGTATGAAACAGCTCCATTGCTGTGCCGTCCGGCAGTTCCAGATCGCACAAGATCAGTTCTATTTCCTTATCCTCAAAAATCCGGCGCTTGGCTTCCCAAATCGAGGAAACCAGAATCAGGTCAAAGCCCTTTTGTAGCATAGCAGCCCGCAGCACTTCGGCGCTGGTATCTTCTGCATAGACAAAGAGCAGCTTGTGAAAAGTCGGGGCCTTTTCGCCGGATAACTGCCGGTAAGCGTATTCCACCAGCTTATCTTGCAGCAGCAGCCCTTTCATTTTGTCCATGCACAGCGTCGCGCCCCGGCGCATAGCCTCCTGTTCGTAGTCGTCCTTGTCATGGCAGGACGCCAGAACAAAAGGCAGCTCCTTGTCTGCGGCCCGCACCTCGTCCAGAAAGTCCATGCCAGAACCATCCGGCAGGTCGAGATCACAGCAGACCACCAGCGGCATTTCCTCTTGGATGACGGCCCTCGCTTCTTCCAGTGTAGAAGCCGTTTTTACTGGGTAGCCCCGGCGCTGTAAATACTTTCTCAGATTCCATATATAGGTATCACTATCATCAATCAACAATATCTTTTTCATATCCACTCCTGATTTTAATTAGAAATAAAATGATAATAGAAAAAGCGGGGCAGCGCACTGCCGCCCCGCCACTTTCAAAAGGTTATTCCATCGCCCGCATTTCTTCCACCAGCGATTGATTTTTCTGTCTGCGCATTGTCCAGAAGGACAGGATAACCTCCAGACCAAACAGCACCAGCACGAACAGACCCATTTGCAGGAAGGGGAAGGAATATGGCATGATCGCTCCAAAGAAAGTCATTTCACTGAATTTCCGGGCAGCGATCACTGCAATCGGGAGGCCGACTGCCAGGGTTGCCAACGCAGCAAAAAACGCATAGCAGATCCCTTCATAAATGGTCATTTGACAAAGCTGCTTTCTGGTCAGACCGATGGCGCGAAAGACGCTGTTTTCCCTCTTTCTGGACATCTGATTGGAGAGGGTGGTGTTGATGAGATTGACCACGCCAAAGAGGAACACCAGCCAGGACAGCGCCTGAAAACCTCCAAAAACGACCCTGTTTTCCATTTCCTCATAATCCTTATGTATCCCAATGGTATCCAAGTCAAGATCCGGATTGGAAGAAATGATCGCACTCAGACTGTTTTCAATCTGCTCCGCCTTTTGGGGATCGCTGACAATGCTCCAGGAATAATCAAAACAATCGATCATAGGCATTGCTTCCTGAAATAGCTCTTTGGTTGCAACAATGCAGGTGCTGTCCAATGCCAGAGGACCATGACCATTTTTAAGCCCATCGTTTATGAGCAGACCGGAAACAGTGACAGGAATCTCTTGATCCCCTATGGTAAGTTTGATAACTGACCCCACATCTACACCGATCATATCTTCTGCATAATCCATATCAAGTGCAATACTATGGGAATCTTGAGGTAAAGTTCCGGACACAAGCGCCGCTTCCATTTGATCCCTGTTTCGGTCACTCAACAGATCACACATTCCGCCGGAAGAACTTTCCTCATTTTCAAACCGCACATGAACCGCCTGACGATTTTCTATCACATCTGTTACGCCATCCACGGCCAGCACCTCCTGCCGAAGCGCTTCATTCAAAGGATTTCCTTTTGACATCACCTCATATTCTGTTTTTTCAGAATGGATATAGATTTTATAATCCCCATCCGGGAAATACTGTCTTGCGATCCGCTCCGGCGAACGAACCAAAAGAATAGAAGCTGTCACCAAAAGGATCACCCCGCCCAGACTCAGGGAAGCCACGATACTGATCGTCTTTTTGCGGTCACGCCTGAAATTTGCAATTCCCATGGAGAGGGGATTTAACCGCATATTCTTCTTATGTGTGTGGGCCTTTCCGCTCTGATTGCCGGTAAAGCGGACTGCTTCAATCGGGGAGATACTGGCGGCAATCTTTACCGGTCTGCGGATCGCAATGGATACCATAAACCAGCCAAGCAGTGCAGTCAAAACAATCGCGGCTGCATAAAATAGCAGATTAAACCCACGGGGAAACAGTGCAAACCCGGCTGCACATCCCAGCAAAATACCGATACCAATGCCAGCCCATCCTAAGAAACGGCCTTCTTTTTTGACAATACGGCGGATCTGTTTTGGCGTTGTGCCGATGGTCCGCAGTTGTCCATAGCTTTGGATTTTATCATTGATAGAAATTCGGAAGATACTTTGTATCACAACATACCCTCCGATGATGACCAGAACTGCAATTCCGGCAACCAGCGCCAGCATACTGACATTCACAGGCTGCTTATAGAACTTCATATAGCTGAGGTTCATGATCGGCATTTCCAGCTGATATTCCTTGGCAATCTCCCTGCTGCGGGCAGTCAGCTCTGTTTCATCCATTTGCTGCTCATTCTTAAAATGCACATAGGCTCGATAATCAGCGGGGTCATAGCCGCTCCATCCTTTCAGGGCTTCTTTGGAAAGAAGGATGGAAGATCCATTTACCTCTTTTTCCTTATAGCCTTCCATAATGCCAGTCACCGTGTATTCTCCGTGAAAGCTCTCGCTGCTTAGCATAACCTTTTCGCCAATCCCGGCGTCTGCAGCATAGTTGGAAAGGAAATAACGGCTCACCACCACCTCATCCTCCTTTTGGGGCAGTCGGCCTTCCAGCAGCTTCATCTGGTCACGGGCAATATACATCGTTTCCTCATCACAATAGATATAGGAGGCATTGTATCCCTGCTCCGCAGGTTCCACAGCCAGCATATAATACTCTCCTACCCTTGAGAAGTCATCCAGCCCCTTCAGGGTGGACACATCTTCCTCAGTAATCCTGGTATAGACCGCCTCATAAGTATCCTCCACATGATTTTTCTCTATCTGCCGGGTAGACAAAGCCATCACAATCGAAAAACAGATCAGACAGGATGCCAGCGCAACGGCGATCACCACCATCAAATTCCGGCGTTTTTCGCTTTTCAAACTTTTTCTTGCCAGTTTCCTGACAATATTTCCTGTATCATTTTCAAATGGTACTGTCATTTTGATCATCTCCTTTAAGTCTTATATTTCTGCTGTCAGCAAAGCGGCGGCTTCACATCGGAAGCCGCCGCTTCTGGTTAGTCCATGGTCTTGATCCGCTCTACAAGGGAAAGCCGTTTAGAGTAACGGACAGCAACCACAGAGAAAATTCCGGTCACGACCAAAAGTGCCAGAACAAAAACAACCGTTTCCATCAAAGGGAATTGATAGGACAGTTCCCCAAAAATATTAAAGCTGCTGATCACATAGTCAAAAATCCAGCCCAGGATTCCGCCAATGCCAACTGACAAAAATACCGTAACCCCTGCGTACCACAGGCATTCTGCGATCAGCATACGGGAAACCTGCTTTCCGGTCATTCCCACAGACTGCAAAATCCCAAGCTCCTGCTGCCTTGCCAGCAGATTGGTCATCAGGGTGTTGACCAGATTTACCATGGAGAACACAAACAGGAACGCCAGCAGCAGATAAACACCGCGGGTCATCATCTTTAGCTGCGATTCCAGGGATGCCGCATGGTCTGCTCTGGAAAAGACCGTCAGCACCGGATTTTCCAGCAGGCTGAAAATAGACGCCCTGAGCGCATCCGAGTCCTCCGAGGTATGGACATTCCAAACGGCCTCCCTGTTCTCAATATCCGGGTAGAGTTGATCGGCCAGTTCTTCTGTAAGGGTAAACAGGCCCCATGCGCCGGTGCCTGATGTTACTGACGGTTTCGCAATCCCCATGACCGTTACTTCTATGGCCTTACCGTCCATGGATTCAAAGGTCAGCACATCCCCGACCGCAGGCGTATAGCCATAAAACATACTTAAAAGATGATCTTCCGAATCAGTCACGATCACACCGTTGTTTGCGGCAAGCTCCTCATAATCTACGCTGCCCTGTTCCAGATTTTCCTCCGGCAGCCATTGTTCCATCTGCTCTCTGTCAAATACAGGGAACTTTAATGCAACACTTTCCTGGGGGAATTTCACCGTTGCGGATGTTACTTCATGGCTGGTGATAGATTCCACACCATCTATGGCAAGAAGCTCCTGACGAAGTTCTTCTGTCAATGGATTTTCACGCGCGATGGCAGGCAATCCTTCCGCGCCTCCCGAATCCATCCAGCTGACCTCATAGTTGCAGTGATCTCCCATGGCTTCTATCGCCATCTTTTCGGGACTGATGGAGTTGAGTACCGTAGCGGCTGTTACCAGAAACACACCCGTCAATCCCAGAGATACCAGAGTGATGACCGTCTTTTTCCTGCTCCGCCTAAAGTTCATCTGTGCCATGGAGAACGGCGTAATGCGGTGGTTTTTCTGATCCTTCCGGTCTGTTGCCGTTTCATAACCACTGGAGCGGACCGCTTCGATTGGGGATACCCTCGCCGCCATGCGGACAGGCGCATGAATGGACAGAAATACCGTCAGGGCGCAGGCTGCTGCGGTCGCAGCCAGATAGGGCAGATTGCCCATCCAGCTCCAATGTGCCGGGAAAATAGCAAACCCGATAGCCCCTCCAACCAAAAGCCCCAGTGGGATACCGCAAAGAGATAACAGCAATCCCTCCCGCCGCACGATCCGCCGGATCTGTTTTGGTGTTGTGCCGATCACTTTCAGGCGTCCATATTCCCGCATTTTGCCCTTTACGGAAATGAAAAAGATACTGTAAATGACCACGGCACAGGCAACCAGCAAAAGGATTGCCACGGGAATGTAATATTTCATCACACCGGACTTAAAGCCCTGCATATCGAAATAGTTGGAACTGTAAAAAATCTGATCCTCTGAGACATCGTTGGCAGAAAGGAATGCTGCAATATCCGCCTTGAGCTGCTCCAGCTCCATACTATCAGCACCAGTATAACGAAGCCGAAATTCAAACAGCGGCTCTCCCTGCGCCATCTCCTCCACAAATGCTTCAGATACATAAAGCTGGAACATACGGGAGTCATTCTCCACATCCATGATACCGCTGACGGTATAGGTCTGCTTTCCGTTTCCAAGATTCACTTCTATGGTCTGCCCGACTTCTGCGGGGATTTCAAAATAATCAAGAAATGCCCGTTCTACCAGAATTTCATTGGCAGCCTGCGGAAGTGTCCCAGTAAAGGAAGGCTTCTTACCCAATTCCATCCAGTTGGCATCCGCATACTCCACAGTCAGAACGCTGTCACCATAGCGGGCAGAACCGTAATTCTGGGAAAGGCCCCAGCGTTCCACTTCCGGGCAGTCTTTCAGTCTTTCAATCGTATCACGGTCACAATTCACCACAACCGCCTGATACTGTCCCCGAATGTCCGCCTCCAGTTTTCTGTCACTTCCCGCTCCTGCACAAAAAATCGCTGCCATCAAAGCGGCTGCCAGAGCGATCGTTACGATCACAAACAGGTTGCGCCGCTTATCTGTCTGAATGCTTCGTGACGCCAATTTTTTAATGACCGGCCCTGTATCATTTTCAAAAGGCAATGTCATGTCTGCCACCTCCTTTATCCAACGATTTTGCCATCCTCAATCCGCACGATACGGTCTGCAAGCTGGGCAATGGCATCATTATGTGTGATCATCACCAGCGTCTGGTTAAATTCACGACTCGTTCTCTGCAAAAGCCCCAACACATCGGCGCTGGTCCTGCTGTCCAGGTTTCCAGTGGGTTCATCGGCAAGGACGATAGCGGGCTTTGACACCAGAGCGCGGGCGATAGCCACACGCTGCTGCTGGCCGCCGGAGAGGTTGTTTGGCATATTCTTCAGCTTATCCTCCAGTCCCAGCATGGACACCACATCCGCCATGAATTTCTGATCCACCGTATCCCCATCCAGTTCCACGGGCAAAACGATGTTCTCATGAACATTTAGGATCGGCACCAGATTGTAGTTCTGGAAAATAAAGCCGATATTGCGACGGCGGAATATGGTAAGCTGCTCGTCGTTCATCTTCGCCAGCTCCTTATCCCGCACCATCACGCTGCCGGAGGTGGGGGTATCCAAACCGCCCATCATGTGAAGCAGGGTGGACTTACCGGAGCCGGAAGTGCCGACCACCGCCACAAATTCGCCCTCCTCCACAGAGAAGTTCACGCCATCCAGGGCGCGGGTAATGTTCGGCTCTGTGCCGTAGTATTTTTTAAGATCAGTTGTCTGCAAAATTTTCATAACAGTTACCTGCCTTTCTTAATTTGTTGAGTATAGAGTAAAGAGCAAATGTTGCAGAATTGTCCTAAATGGCATGAAAATCTATGGTGAATTGCTTCAATTTTAGGACAATTCATATTCTTATTGAACAAGCAACTTTTTTATTGCATTGCTTCATGTATACGCTTGCTTTTGTTGATAAGATCATTATAAAACCCAAATGTCCGAGAAATGTTACAACGCTCGGACATTTCAAAAAAATTTACAGCGGGCATCCAGAAATAACTGTCCGCCGAAACATACTACACGATTTTTTAGATAGATTGATTGTGAAATAATTTCAATCCAATCACCACATTTATCATAAATTCCACAATGAGAATTATACTAATGGCAACATTAAAATTACATAAGTTATATAACCCGATATAGATTTCACAAGTAAGAAATACAACTTGCAGACACAAATTTAGGTATGCCACTAAATACTCGTTAGTTCTATTCCACAATCTAAACAGGAACCTTGTAAAAATAGGTTTTCCAGCAAAAGCAAAAAGCACTGACAATACCGGTACTAAAAATATATAGTAAGAATCTACTGCATTTCTGGGGGATGTACCTGCCCATTGAATTGCTATATTATCAGGAACAACGAAAAATAAAACAATAGATAAAATAACATTGATTATTAAAATGATTGTTGTTGCTTTGCAAAAATTGATTTTTTTCATGGTGTTTTCTCCTGTTATAAGTGTGCTTTAATTTGTTGAGTAAAGAGTAAAGGGCAAATGTTGCAGAATTGTCCTAAATGGCATGAAAATCCATGGTGAATTGCTTCAATTTTAGGACAATTCATTTTCGTGTGTCTTTTTTATAAAACCGGATAGATATAAGCAAAACCATTGCTAACTGAATTACAACAAAAAACAGCGTCAGCCAAACGCTCTCATAATAAGAAATATCTGTCCAGAAGACCACCAGATCTACCAGAGCCACCACACCAGCCGACCATCTGATTTCTCTTGGAAAGAAGTGCCGGAGCAGCAGAACAACAACGACCGGCGGGATCAGCAAGCAAGCTGCATTGATGAGTAATGTCTTTGTGATTTCCATAAGGCCACCTCCAATTTCATAATGTTGCTGTCAGCATAAATCCCAAATGTTGCAGAATTGTCCTAAAATCCATTGCCCTCTAAAAATTTTTCAAAAAAAAGGCAGCCTGCCAAAACAGACTGCCTCAGAATTATTTTATGGGCAGGAACACGGAAAAAGTTGATCCTTCCCCAACTTTAGACTCAACGGTAATATAGCCCCCCTGCATGGTAATGATCTCACGGGCAAGGTATAAGCCGATTCCGACCCCATCTATATCATGCACCGCTTCATCCCGATAGAAGCGTTTGAAGATCGTGCCCTGAGAATGCTCCGGGATGCCTCTGCCTGTATCTGTCACATCTATCCTCAAATACATTTCCCAATCCCGTACCCTCACCTGGATGCTGCCACCGGCAGAGGTGTACTTTACCGCATTATCCAGAATGTTAAACAATGCTTCGGAAGTCCAGCGGCTGTCATGGGATATTGTCAGATCAGATGGGCAGTCCACCGACAGGCTGATCTCTTTTTGTTCCATCGGAGCCAGAACACCATTGATGGCGCTCACCAGCGTATCCCCGATCACAGCATCCTGTTTCTCCAGCGTAATGACACCCGTTTCCAGGCGGGAGGTTTTCACCATTCCCTGAATGAGAAAATCCAGTTTATCCAGCTGTGTGCCTGTGGCCTGCAAAAACTCCTTACGCTTTTCTTCTGTCAATGGCCTTGTCAGCATCGTATCGTTGATCAGCTTCAAATTTGCGATGGGGGTTTTGGTCTGGTGGGAAATATCTGATACCAGGGATTGCAGTTCTTCCTTTTCTCCCTCTGCCGTATGTCTGGTTTTCTGCATCACATTATAGAGCCGTTCCAGACGATGGCTAATCCGAGACAGCAGTGTTTCCGCTTCATAGTCTACCTGGGGCCAGTCTGTACTGTCCATCATGTGATCCAATGTCTGGCACAAACCATCGGTGAACAGAGAAAGTTTCTTTTGAAAATAGTGCAGAAAAACCATGCCCCAAATGTAAAATGCAGCTGTCAAAATAATGCCGCAGATGACAACACGCACATCTTTCGTCAATAGGAAAAAAATCAACAGCAGCAAAGCGGCAGTGAGCAGAGTCCCCGCCACAATTTTTCTCAAAAATGCCCTGACAGATAAATTTTGCAGCTTCATCGAGGCTCACCGCCGATCCACTGATAGCCCATGCCGTAAGCTGTCTTAATATATTTCCGCTCGTCTGTTTCGATTTTTTTACGGATACGGCTGATGATCGTCGTCAGAGTATGCTCATCCACAAAATCCCCATCAATGTCCCACAGCTTCTCTAAAATCTGCCGCTTGGTCAGAATAATCCGGGGGTTCTTTACGAACAGGAACAGGGTGCGGTATTCCTTCGGTGTAAAGTCCAGGGATTCTCCGGCAAGGGACGCACTTTGTTCGGAGAAGTCAATTTTCAGAAAGCCATCATCAAACAGATCATGCCGGGGTGTCCGCAGTTCCAGATTTGCAAAAACCGCCGCTACTTTTTTGCAAAGCACCGTCACAGAAAAGGGCTTGGTCACATAATCTGCGCCGCCGACTTCATAGCCCTTGAGCATATCGCTCTCCTTATCATTGGCTGTGATAAAGATGATATAGGTATGCTGACCGCGATTCCGGATTTCTTCACACAAATCCAGTCCGCTGCCATCGGGCAGGTTAATATCCAACAGTGCCACATCAAATTCATTTTCCCGCAGCTTTCTTACCGCGCTGTCAAAATTAAAAACAGAAATGACCTCATATCCATCAGAGGTCAGATTGTATGCCAATGTCCGATTCAAAAGCTGATCGTCCTCTACAATTAGAATCTTCTTCAAGACATTCACTTCCTTCCTTATTTTTCAACTATATTGATAGGATAAACACAAAATGTTACAGAAATGTCCTAAATCTAAAAATCAAAACATTTTTTATTTTTCCTTACTATCAACATTGTAACATAGCTCATCAAGGATACAACTGCACTTTTTCTATTCCCTCTCACAAAATCAGTATAATCGTATCTGTCAACAGGTATAATAAGGTTATTCCTTTGTGCAAATCGGCACGATAGAATATATTTGAGGTGAACGATTATGCCGATTGATGATTTGACCGCTTTGGGGCAAAAAATGCGGGAAGCCCGAAAGAAAAAAGACCTGACACAACAAGAACTTGCGGATCTGAGCCATGTATCTATCAAGCAAATTGCAAAAATAGAAAAAGGAAAAATAAATCCATCTTATTTGATTTTGAAGGCGTTGGCAAAGGTTCTGCCGATCTCTCTGGACACTCTGATCAATCCAGATGTTTCTCCAGAAGATGAGGGAGCCACTCAGATGAAGATACTTTATTGCAACTGTCCGTCAGAAATGCGTGAAACCCTCTTGCGCCATACGCAGGAGACCGCGAAAGAACTAACAGAACTATCCGAGAAATTTGAAACGAATTGAGCCGGTGAGTGAAATTTGACTGTTTCCTCACTGGCTCCTTTCATTTCCGGGTAAAAAGGGGCAAGCAATGCCGGTGTTAATACACACCGACCCGCAGAGCGCAAAATCCCTCCGTGATTTTCCTCTCCGCTTGCTTGTTGAGGGCAGCGCCCCCAAGCCCCTTTGAACACAGAATTTCATTCTGTGGCTGCGCGTTCTGCGAACGCTTTTGACCAGGACCAGCTTATCGCTGGCCGTGGTCTTTTTCTTTTTCAACATCCTGTTCTACCTCCATTTTCAGCACCCGATCCACATTGGCCTTTGCCGTTAAAAGCTCCCGCATTTCCTCACGGGAACGCCGGTACTCGGCATAGGTCTTTTTCTTTTCTTCCAGCAATTTCGCATACTCTGTCTGCAACTCTTTGACCTTGGGCAGCTTCTTGATGCCCATCTCGTCAAAGGCATTCTTAGCAGCCTGGTGGAGCAGAATTTCTTCCTCATGTTCTTCCCGGAATTTCTTAGAGTAGCCGGCCTTGCGGTATGCCACATAGACCTCACGGGTCTTGGCATAATTTACGATGTGAGTACGCAGAACAGCAATCTCTGCCATGCGCTTTTCAGCCGCTTTGATCTGCGCCGAAAGCTCATTGTGATGTGCCGTGGCAGCCGCAGCCTTTTCTTCTAAAATCGCATACTCCAACAGGTTATTCTCTGACAGGTAATTCATGGTCTGTGCCATTTGTTTCAGATTGAAAACCTTAGCCCATCGAGCATAGCCAGCACCTTTTCCTGCCTGCAATTTTGCCTGAATATCCACCAGCAGATTGACCTTCGGCGGCTCTGCCTGTGCGACCACTTTCTTTCGTGGGGTATGCGCTTTCTTCCCGGAGAGAACCGCCTGCAAATCTTCCAATCCATATCCTTCGCCCAGGCTGTCCATACGGGCGGCTTTTTCCCAACCGGAGAGCTTCAGACGATACGATTTTCCTCGTTTTGATACCTCACAGCTGGACTCTTGCAGCAGCTTCAGCAACGCCTCAAAGTCAGTAGGACTTTGTGATAATGCGTTGTCAATCGTCACACGCAGCAGCTCTCGGTGAGAGGGCTTTGCCTGATCGCCCAGCCATTTGTTATAGCTCTTTCCGTGAGGTTTCGGATTCTCTACAATGGACAGTCCGTTTTCGACGCAGATGGTGTCACTTAACTGTCGGACTGCCTTGGTGCTGCTCCAAAAGTTTCGGAACTTTCGGTCATATTCTAAGCTGACCGATGACCAGATAATGTGATTATGAATGTGCGACTTGTCTATGTGAGTGCAGACCACAAAGGCATGATTGCCTTTGGTAAAACGCTTGGCAAATTCCACACCCAGCCGGTTAGCTTCCTCCGGTGTGATCTCACCGGGGCGGAAGGACTGGCGCACATGATAGGCAATCACATCATCCGCACCGCGCACTCGTCCGGTAGCGGCAATGTACTGCCGCTTTGCCAGAAGGAACTCTGCATCCGCAGTCCTGCTGTCACACGCATAGCCGGTAATGAGCCTGCCGTTATCTGTTTTTTGGGGATTGGCCACATAGTCGATGATGTCACTGATCGCCCGACTTTCTGTGCGGCCCTTGCCGACATGAAGCGGCATGATTCTTGTGGTTGCCATAGAAGGAACCTCCTTTCCGAAAAGAAAACGGCCTGCCGTAGCAGACCGCTTTCACTATTCTATAAAACTTTCTTCATCGAAAAATTTGAACTTATCATCTTCTAAATGTTTTGGTGGAAATCTCATTTCATATTGCTCTTGTGCTAATGCACGGACATCAGGCCTCCTATCCTTTAATCGATTTTTCAGCCAGGATAACTGCTCTTTCGATAGCCCCCATGGAAGATTCAATAGACGATTCAGTGTCATCAGTTCAGCCTGCTTTTCTGCTGGTAGCGAAGCACAGGATTTACAAATGTGGGCTGCATGACCTTTGCCTGAAAATTTTTCGTTGGCTTTGTATTCGCCACAAATTTTACAATAGTGTCCATGCTTTTTCATACGCTGATGCCCTTCTCGCAAAGAACATATAACCTGTGAATTGCTTTCATAATCACATCCCATTCCAAATCAGAAGCATAAGAAAACTTTTTACAGTATGCCTCCCAAAGTTTTTGCATAACTAAATCATTTTCCACTTCGTCAAAAACTTCTTCAGCCTGGTTAAGATACTTCTCCGATCCCCGTTTATGAGCAGTTGCCAGAAGCGCATCATGTAAAATTTTCGGGTTCAGCGTAGTTCCATGCAGCTGTTCTAAAATGTAAATATCGTAGAAATCTCTCATACGGGTATTGGTTGTGGCCCTGGTAATAATGGTTTCCAGTTTTTCTGCCAGCACAGTTTCTAAATTATAAGCCCAAATATCAATGGAGCGATCTTCCAACATAAGTTTGAATGAATACCGAACCTCTCTTGGAGTAATTGCATCTCCCGTAGAAATATCAATTTTCAAAGGGGTCACTACCCCATCGAATGTTGTACTCATGCTGACTCGAATACCTGGATACTCTGCTTCATCCATAATCTCCGAAATACTTTTTAGCTGGAATTTAACACCATCATCAATCGGAACAGTTACGATTGATGAAATTAGATTCTCAATATCCTCCACATTGACATTGGCTCCTTTTATTGTTGCATCTAAATCCATCGTAGAACGAGCATCCAATCCAACCATAGCTGCTACCAACATACCACCCTTCAAGATAAACTTATCACGATATTCAGAAAGAGAAATACGCTCCAAAAAACGCTCCATCATGTAGTTCCTCATTAAAATCTGAGCATCTGCGGATTTTTCTCTGGAAAGGTTTCGTATTAAATCTTTAAGCTGCCTTGCTGTTTTTATCATAAAAGTACCTCCAAATACTGTCGTAAAATTTTTTCCACCTTGAACATCCCAGCATATTGCATTAAAGCTCGCAGGTTCTTATCTTTTCTACGGGCATAAGATTTTAGCGCTCCCTGAAAGGTCTGAATTTCAATTCTGCTGCGGCTTCTGAGCAAATCACAGATCGTCCGCTCCATATCATAAACCGGCACAGTATGCCCGAACGGAGTTTTCGCTGTTGTAAGTCCTACATCATGTAAGCCTGCTTTAATCGTAAAAACTTGAATGCCTTCTGCTTTCATTTTGCTTGGATTGCATCCAGTTTTGACCGTAACTGTATATTCTATTGGTTCACGGTCTGTCAGATCGTGAAAAAATAAAGCTGTTTCATGTGAAAATACTGCTTGTTCAAATCGCAAATGAAGCAGATACATGGCATCCACCCAGGAATCTTTGGCCAGATAAATCCCATGTGCGACTCTATCCAAATCTCGGGAACGCACATAATCATAAAATACCGGCTTTGAAATTCCAGAAGATACGACCTGTGATGTTCGTAGCATTCCTTCTTGTGCTGTTAACATCTGATCCAGCTGTTCAAATTGTCCCATCATATCACTTCCTTTCGCACTAATATTATACGCGATATTAGTTCAAAAGTAAAGTCGTGGATATATAGTTCCTCTTCCCAAATTTAACAGACGGTGTTTGGCATTTTGTGGCTTTGCGTATTTTTTATCCATAAACCCTATCCTGAATCGCAAATTTCAAACTCTGCACCTTGCCCAGTAACCAAATCGCAGCCAGCGGCAGTCCCATAGGGCTAATCAAAAATGCCATGACTAAAAGGATCACACCGTTCTGCGGAGAATAGGTAAGCAGCACAGCCACGCCAAGTAGAGCAATTACAGTGCTGAGCAGGCCAAGCACCAGACCGGATATGTAGATCAGCCCCGTGCAGAGCCAGACAAAAAGCGTCAGCACCAAAATGACCGGTGCAGTTACGATCATCAGCAGGCATTTCAAAATCTTCATCCCAATTCCTCCTTCCAGCGGTCCAGATACCGTTTGCACAGGGTATCCGCTTCTTTTATATCATCTTCCGTCAGTTCCCGTCTGCCTTTGGTCAGTTCAATCTCCAGATAAGTCCGGTAATCATCGGATAAGAGGTCAAACAGTTCCCTGGGAGTATGGCACACTTCGCCGGTGCAATAGTGAAAGTCCTGGTCAAACTCAACCCTTACACATCCATGACGGCTGATATAAACTTCGATGGTCTTATCTGCGGCCAGATAGTCTGCAAAAATCTCCAACACTTTTTCAAATGTCAGCATCTGTTTTCACTCCTTTGCTTCTATTCTATTTCATATTATCCGGTATGGACAGGCAAAAGACAAGGATACCGGTAGAGTAGGCGGATGAAATTTTCATCCGCCCCTCATCAAACCGTGCATGAGGTTCTCCCTCACACGGCTTTCCGAC